>CADAHK010000048.1 GCA_902787725.1 uncultured Eubacteriales bacterium
GCTTAGCTGGGCCCATGAAGGAGTGCTGCTTCTCAACGCCGTTCTGACGGTGCGTGAGCACGAGGCGAATTCACACAAAGGCAAGGGCTGGGAACAGTTCACAGACAGGGTCATAAGCCTGTTAAACGACAGGAAGGAGCCAGTGGTATTCATTCTATGGGGAGCCAACGCAAAGGCAAAGGCGTCCCTGATCACGGGCGCGCAGCACTGCATAATCACAGGGGCTCACCCAAGTCCGCTCTCCGCTCACAACGGTTTCTGGGGCGGAAGGTATTTTTCGAGGACAAACGAGTTTCTTGAAGAGAACGGATGCGAACCTATAAACTGGAGGATACCTGAGTAATGATGAGTAATGAAACTTCTGGTTCTGTACTGGAGCTTTCTCGTAATAGGATACATCATCGCTTTCCGGGCCGCGAAGAACGGAAAACACTTTTCGTGGGTGGCGCCTGCCATGATGGGCACGGTATATGGCCTTTGCTTTATCATGGGGCTGAGGATGGGTGCCAACGAGCAGGTCGTTTCGAATCTCGGCACAATAGGCCTGATGGCCCTCGTTATAACCCTGTTCTGCATAGGCGGAAGCATGGGAGCCCTGTTCGTCATGCGGAAGATATTCCACATGGACAGAAAAGGCCGTTTCGAGGATGATGCAAAAGCAGCCGAATCCCTGCATGATCAGCCTGATGAAGAGGGAATGAACCTAAGGAACACGTTCACCATACTCGGTATAGTGGCGGCAGGCATGCTGATCGGGGCTCTGATAATACTCAAAAGACTGCCCGGAATACTGGGTGCCTTCGACATAGCTTCATACTACACGCTTGTCGTTCTGCTGTGCATTCTAATGTTCTTCGTCGGACTCGATCTGGGAGGGTCGGACACGGTGATAGAGAGCATAAGGAAGGCCGGCTACAGGGTGATTCTGTTTCCTATAGCAACAATGATAGGAACAATGATCGCCGGCGTTGCGGCGTGTCTGGTCATGGGCTTTTCACTCAGGGAGGGCTCGGCCATCTGCATAGGTTTCGGATGGTACACCTACGCGCCTATAGTGATAGCCAGCGCGGGGCAGCAGTACATGATAGCCAGCGCCGTATCCTTCATGCATAATGTCATAAGGGAAGTGACGGGAATAATATTCATACCTCTTGTCGCAAAGAAAATCGGATACATGGAATCAACAGGAGTTCCGGGAATCGCAGCAATGGACGTATGTCTGCCTATTGTCGAGAGATCATGCGGACCGAACATGGTTGTATATGCCTTTGCGACAGGACTGATAATGTGCATAGTGACATCCCTGGGCGTACCGCTCATAATGGGAGTCTGATAAATAAATTGATTGAACGTAAGAGAGGAGCATAAGTGACAGAAGATAACAGACAGAAAATAATAAACATAGCAGTAATTGCCCACGTAGACGCAGGCAAATCGACACTGGTGGACGCGTTTCTGAACCAGAGCGGAGTCTTCCGGGAAAATCAGCAGGTTGTTGACTGCGTCATGGACAGCGATGACATAGAGCGTGAGAGAGGCATAACCATTTACTCAAAGAACTGTTCGGTCATGTACGGCGATACAAAGATCAACATCGTCGATACGCCGGGACACGCTGATTTCAGTTCGGAAGTAGAGCGCATAATGAGAACCGTGGACACGGTTATTCTTCTCGTGGATTCAAGCGAGGGACCGATGCCTCAGACGAGGTTCGTGCTCAAGAAATCACTGGAGCAGGGCATCAACCCGATTCTCCTCATAAACAAGATAGACAAGAAGGACGCACGCATAGATGAGGTTGTCGACGAGGTATACGAGCTGTTCATGGATCTTGAGGCAAACGACGACCAGCTTGACTTCCCGATTCTCTACGGTATCGCCCGTCAGGGCATCGTAGTCCGCGACCCGGAGGACGTAAAGGGACTTTCTGTAGAGATAGGCGGCGGATACACGGACAATGACGGCAATCCGATGAAGCTCAAGAAGTCGGCAAGAGGCATGAACGGACTGGATATCAAGCCTCTGTTCGAGACGATAACCGAACACTGCAGCCCATATCCTTCAGAGCTTGCGGACGAACCACTGCAGCTTCAGATATCGGCTCTCGCCTACGATGATTACATCGGAAGGCTGGGAATAGGCCGCGTGACAAAAGGCAGAATCCGCGAGGCCTCAATTGTAAGTGTATGCCGTGACGGCGGCAAGGTCGAACAGCGCAAGATAAACCAGGTATTCGTTTACAGGGGACTCAAGCGCGTTCCTGTTGAAGAGGCGGTAGCAGGCGACATAGTCGTAGTTTCAGGCATTCCGGACATATCCATCGGCGAAACCATCTGTGAAGAGGGCAAGGAAGATCCAATGCCTATGATTTCAATCGAAGAGCCGACGCTGTCCATGTACTTCATGGTCAACAAGTCGCCTTTTGCGGGAAAAGCGGGCAAGTACGTCACATCAAGGCATATCCGCGAGAGACTCAGGAAGGAACTCGAGGTCAACGTAGGACTCAGGGTAGAGGAGACGGATTCTACAGACAGCTTCAAGGTCAGCGGAAGAGGAGAACTGCACCTGTCCATCCTCATCGAGAACATGAGGAGAGAGGGGTATGAACTGGCGGTTTCGAAACCTGAAGTCATTATGAGAAAGGACGAAATCGGCAGAACTCTCGAACCTATAGAGGAAGTCGTCATAAGCGTTCCGGACATATACTCGGGCTCAGTGATCAGCAAGCTGAATCTGCGCAAAGGTCTGATGCAGCAGATGAAGAGCGAAAACGGCTACACACGGCTCGAATACCTGGTACCTACAAGAGGCCTTCTGGGATACAGGAGCGAGTTTATTAACGATACTCACGGTGAGGGAACCATGGTCAGGAGGTTTGACCGATTCGACGAGTTCGCAGGCGAGATCCCGCAGAGGATAAACGGGGTGGCAATCGCCCAGGAAGCAGGGGTCACTACTCCTTACGCCATATTCAACATACAGGAGAGGGTTCAGATGTTCGTAGGACCTCAGGTCAAGGTCTATGAGGGCATGATCGTGGGAATGAACGCAAGAAGCGATGACATGGTCGTGAACCCATGCAAGGAAAAGAAGCAGACCAACATGCGCGCCGCGGGAAGCGACGATAACGTGCGCGACGATAACGTGCGTCTTACCCCGCCGAGAGTGTTCACTTTAGAGGAGGCTCTTGAGTTCATAGATGATGATGAACTGGTTGAAATCGTTCCGGGGGACATACGTCTCAGAAAGAAGATTCTGAGCGAGCTGGACCGCCGCAGGAACGCGAGACGCGAACGGTACGAATAAAGTGCAAAAAACAGTCTATTGAAATTGAAATGAGAGGCAAAATGCAATAGAATACAGTTTGTTGTATGGCTAGAAACAATTTACAAACAATTAATGAGGCTTACTAGATAAAGAACAAGAGGGAGGGAATGAATAATGGGCATATTTGAACCCATAGCAAAACTTGGACCGGCCTGGGTATTCTTCATAAACCTCGCCTGTGTAATCGTCGGGGGACTTATAATAACCTAGTAGTTTCAGTTCTCAGGAAAGTCCTCACTAAAAGCGAGAAAATAGATAATGCGATAGTAGCGTTCATCGTAAACGCGGTCAAAATCATATGCATTATAATACTGCTTACGATCGTGCTTCAGCTCTTCGGCGTCAGCATGACGACAATAGTCGCCGTGCTGGGAGCCGCAGGCGCCGCAATTGCCCTCGCTTTGAAGGATTCTCTCGCCAATGTGGCGGGCGGCATAATGATCATCATCACACATCCTTTCAAGCAGGGTGATCTTATAAGCGTCGGTGAGAACAGGGGTTATGTTGAGGCTATCGATCTGTTTCTGACCAAACTCAGAACATTTGACCGCAGAACTGTGAGCATCCCTAACGGACTTATCAACACATCGGTCGTATACAACGAGAGCGACAGGGAGATACGCCGTGTAGACCGCAGCTACAGCATCGCTTATGAAGCGGATATCGCAAAGGCAATCGACACGCTCAAAAGAGTATGCGCTGAATCCGAATTCATTGTTTCAGATCCGCCTCCGATCATAGGCGCCGGGACATACGGTGATAACGGCATTACCATCGAATGCCTCGCATACTGCAGGATGGAAGACTACTGGAACGCGGGCTACGATCTGAACAAAAGAGTCAAGGATGCCTTTGCAGAAGAGGGCATCGAGATTCCTTATCCGCACATGGATGTAACCGTGAAGAACGAGACAACTTTAGAGTAGTAAACCACGACAAAATATGTTACAATAATTGCGTATATGTCTTATATACGCAATTATTTTTTTTGAGAGGTATTGTATTATGGCAGAACCCAGAAAATTCAAGAGAGTGCTGGTCGCGAACCGCGGAGAAATCGCTATCAGGATATTCAGAGCCTGTAAGGAACTGGACATCAGAAGCATAGCCATATACTCGGAGGAAGACAAGAACACTCTATTCAGAACAAAATCTGACAGATCATATCAGATAGGCGTGGGCAAAGCGCCCGTGGACGCTTATCTGGCAATAGATGAAATTATCGAACTGGCAAAGACAAAGGGCATCGACGCCATACATCCGGGATACGGATTCCTGGCTGAGAATTCGGAGTTCGCAAGGGCATGTGAGGCCAATGGCATCGTGTTCATAGGCCCGAGCGGAGACATGATGGACCAGCTTGGAGACAAGGTGCAGTCCAAGATCGTCGCCCAGTCTGTCGGCGTGCCTACAATTCCGGGAATCGCCGAGAAGATTCCTGATGTGAAAACAGCGCTGAAGTTTGCTGAAGAGTGCGGCTATCCTGTCATGCTCAAGGCAGCGGCAGGCGGCGGCGGACGCGGAATGAGAATCGTTCGCAGCAGCGAAGAACTGCCGACTCAGTACGAGAGCGCCAGATCCGAAGCGGAAAAGGCCTTCGGCATCGATGATATCTTCATTGAGAAATACATCGAAAGACCTAAGCATATCGAAGTGCAGGTTCTGGGCGACAACTACGGAAATGTAGTCCATCTCGGAGAGCGTGACTGCTCCATTCAGAGGCGCCACCAGAAGGTAATTGAATTTACGCCGGCCCTGAGCATTTCAGATGAACTCAGAAAGACTCTTTGTGCCGATGCAATCAAGATAGCGAAGGCAGTCAACTACAAGAGCGCCGGTACAGTAGAATTCCTGATCGACAAAGACGGCAATCACTACTTCATAGAGATGAATCCGAGAATTCAGGTCGAGCATACAGTAACTGAGATGACCACGGGCATCGACATAGTACAGGCCCAGATTCTCATTGCTGAAGGCTACAGACTGTCCTCAAAGGAAGTCAACATAAAGCAGAGCCAGATCAAGCCTAGAGGATATTCGATCCAGTGCCGTGTGACGACAGAGGACCCTATGAACGGTTTCGCGCCGGATACAGGAGAAATCACAAGGTATATTTCACCTGGCGGATACGGCATAAGACTGGACGCGGGCAATGCGCAGGCAGGCGCCGTTATTTCTCCATATTACGACAGTCTTCTTGTTAAGGTTACATCCTGGTCAAGAAGCTGGGAGGACGCGGCAAACAAGGCCAGAAGAGCTCTGAGAGAACTGAAGGTTCAGGGAGTCAAGACGAACAGAAACTTCCTGATGAACGTACTCAATCACCCGACCTTCGTAGCCGGCGAATGCGACACCGGATTCATTGCGGACAATCCTGAGCTTCTGCATTCGAAGCCTAGAGCTGAATCAGAGACCAAGGTGCTCAGATTCCTTGGCGAGAAGTTCATAAACGGCAACAAGGGCGTTAAGCCGAACTTCGACAAGCCTGTAATTCCAAATATCAAGTTAAGAGAAATTGAAAAACTAAAGGGAACGAAGCAGCTGCTCGACGCCAAGGGTCCTGAAGGCGTTGTTGACTGGGTAAAGAGCCAGAACAAGCTGCTGCTTACGGATACATCGATGCGTGACGCTCAGCAGTCGCTAATGGCGACCCGCGTGCGTACAGTTGACATGGAGAGAATCGCTCCGGCTGTAGCCAAATACGGCAAGGACCTGTTCTCCATCGAGATGTGGGGCGGAGCCACCTTTGACACGGCGTACAGATTCCTTAAGGAATCACCGTGGGAGAGGCTGGAGACTTTGCGCGGGCTGATTCCGAACATCATGTTCCAGATGCTCATAAGAGGAGCAAACGCCGTAGGATATAAAAACTATCCGGACAATGTAATCAGACGGTTCGTCAAGGAGAGCGCGAGATCAGGCATTGATGTGTTCAGAATCTTCGACTCGCTGAACTGGATACAGGGCATGGAAGTGGCTCTCGACGAGACCCTCAACCAGGGCAAGATCGCCGAGGCCTGCATCTGCTACACGGGAGACATTCTGGACAAGTCCAGAACAAAGTACAACCTTGAATACTATGTGAAGATGGCCAAAGAACTCGAGAAGAGGGGCACCCACATACTCGGCATAAAGGACATGTCAGGTCTTCTTAAGCCGATGGCTGCCAAGGTGCTCATCGAAGCCCTGAAGAACGAGATCGAAATACCTATTCACCTGCATACTCACGACACATCCGGAAACGGCGTCGCATCACTCATGATGGCGGCAAACGCCGGATGCGACATAGTGGACGCGGCGTTCAACAGCATGTCAGGACTGACTTCACAGCCAGCTTTGAACTCCATAGCGGCGGCTCTTGAAGGCGCTCAGAGAGACACAGGCTTCGATCTGGACGGCATCCAGGAGATATCGGATTACTGGGCAGCTGTAAGACCTGTCTATAAGGAATTCGAATCCGACATGATGACAGGATCGGCCGAAATATACAAGTACGAGATGCCTGGCGGACAGTACTCGAACCTGAAATCACAGGTCGAGTCATTCGGACTTGGGCACAAGTTCAAGGAAGTTAAGGACATGTACAAGACCGTCAACGAGATGCTGGGAGATATCGTCAAGGTAACCCCTTCATCAAAGGCAGTCGGCGACATGGCCATATTCATGGTACAGAACGACCTGACGCCTGAGAACATATATGAAAAGGCGGCAAACATGGACTTCCCTGACTCCATCGTATCCTTCTTCGAGGGAATGATGGGACAGCCTGAAGGAGGATTCCCTGAGAAACTGCAGAAACTGGTTCTCCACGGAAGAAAACCTATTACATGCAGACCGGGCGAGCTTCTTCCTGACGAAGACTTCGACGCCATCAAGAAGTATCTCGATGATACTTACGATATTGACGCGGATGAGCAGCAGTGCCTGGCGTACGCTCTCTATCCGAAGGTATACGACGATTTCAGAAAGAGCATGCGTGACGAAGGATACTTCAGATACATGGGATCGGATATATTCTTCCACGGACTCTCCGAAGGCGAGACCTGCGAGGTCAAGGTCCGCGAGGGAAGGGAACTGGTCATCAGACTGTCCAACGCCCGCGAGCCTGACAGCGACGGCTTCAGAGATGTTATTTTCGAAGTTAACGGCAACAGAAGCGCTGTCAAGATCAAGGATAAGGCTGCGGCGCAGAACGCTGCGACCGGATCACAGATAGTATACGCTGACGAAGACGATCCGATGGAAATAGGCGCAAACATTCCGGGCACAATTATCAAGGTGCTCGTCAGCGAAGGCGAAGTCGTAGAGGAAAAACAGCCGATAGCGGTAATCGAAGCCATGAAGATGGAAACGAACATTCTGGCTTCCGCGGGAGGCGAAGTAGACAAGATCTATGTCAATGAAGGACAGCAGGTCAAGGCGGGCGAACTCATCGCCAAGCTGAAGTAGCGGAAGGAGGCGCAATAGAAGTGGGCGGAGGAGTAATAGGCAAGTTCATTTATTTCTGGGCATTCATGATCGGAGTTATCGTATTCGGCAGGCTGTTCGGATTCATGAACGATACCAAGACAACTGTTATCATTCTCATCGCCGCTGCGCTGATATATGTAGTATGGCTTCTTGGCCGCGCAAAGGCAGCACAGCGAAAGGAAGAGAAAGAATGGGAAGCTCAGCAGGCGAGGATAGCCGCCAGAAAGAAGAAGGGCGGCAAGCGCTGAGAACAGTTAGCAAATGCATTAAAAAATGGCGGCAATATTTGCCGCCATTTTAGTTTACTTATCAGTTGTGTATTATCACTACGGTTCCGACGCTGATCAGGTTGTACAGCTCAGGAGCTTTGTTCGTCGGCAGATTGACGCAGCCGTGGCTGCCGCTGTACTTGTAGATGTCGCCGCCGAAATTGGATCTCCAGCTGGCGTCGTGCAGTCCGTATCCGTGGCCGAGGAAGCACATCCAGTAGCTTACGAAGCTTTCATAGTGGGTCTTGCTCTTCTTCGGGCCGCCTCCTACAAGCTTGATGTTTCTTGCCTTGTTGTTGATGGAGTAGACGCCGGTAGGCGTGCTGTGACCTGCGGCAACACAGCCGGACACACAGTCGCACTCGAACTTCTTCTGGCCCTTTTCAAAGTAGACCACATGCTGTTCCGCAAGATCAACATCTATATAAGTGTCTCCGACCTCAAGAGTCCTGGAGTACTTTCCCTTTCCCTTCTGTGAGAAGACAGGCTCACGGCTTACATCCTTATGGGAGTTCAGGTCTTCCTCGAGCTGTTTGGCTTCGCCCTCCTCATCGACGATCCATCCGTAAGTGCCGCCGTTAACCTGGAAGGTCTTTCCCGTGAAGGATGTGAACTGGCGGTCACCGCCGACGATATCATATTCGGCCTTCATTGCCTTTGCAAATTCTGCAACCTTGGCCGGGTCAGCTTCACCCGAGAGGTCATCCTTAAGCAGGTTGTCTATCTCCTTTGATGTGAGAGTAAAGCTTTCGTCGCCGAGCTCATAACTGATCTTCTGGTTGAGATACTTCTGGCAATAGGACTGGTACTTGAGAAGCTCAGGATCGTCGCTCCTGACTTCAGGAACTGTGATATACGCGTTTTCATCATAGTCGAATCTCGTTTCGCCCAGTGAAACCGCGCGGAGAATATCCTGAAGATACGCGTCTTCATCGGATTTGTTTCCGTAAACTTCAGGAATGATAGGGAACGTTGGGTCATCCATGTCCACATAGGCGTCCTGGGTTTCAGTGACGCCTTCACGGTGGAGAAATTCCGAGTCTTTTACTCTCTTTGCAAAATCGTCGCTGCACTCGTCGATGTTCATGGAGATGCGCGCGCTGAGAGGAAGATGGAAATAGTGGCCCAGTGCGGCCTCAAGAAGATGATCCTTCTTGACGCTCTTGAGCTGATCCCTGATATCGTATGTGCAGCCGAAATCAGTGTAGTCGTCAAGAGTTTCACCGAGCTTTCCTACAACCTGAATATGCCCTGAGTTCTGTTTCTCAGTGAGAACAGTCTCGGCTTCCTTGTATGTAAGACCGGAGCAGTCCACGCCGTTTATGGTCATGCCGTCAGGAAGACTGTCCGACCGGTAATCATCAGAATTTGCGTATAGAATTGTCGCGATGCCTGCTGCCGCGGCGATAAAAACTACGACAGCGGCTAAAATAATCATTGCCTTTTTCATAACTTATAGTATATTTTATTACATCGAAAAAATAAAGCGAAATGTGGTATAATTTCTGTATGTCTTTTACACATCTTCATGTTCACACTGAATACAGCCTTCTGGACGGAGCGGCGAGGATAAAGGATGTCGTCGCCAGAGCGAAGGAACTTGGAATGGACTCTTTGGCGATTACCGACCATGGGGTCATGTTCGGCGTGATTGAGTTCTACAGAGCATGTAAATCGGCGGGGATAAAGCCGATAATCGGGTGTGAGGTCTATACGGCGGCGAGAACAAGATTCGATAAGGACGCGTCCAAGGACAAGGTCATGGGCCATCTTATTCTGCTCGCCGAGAACAATACCGGATACAAGAATCTCATGAAGATAGTTTCTGAAGGTTTCAGAAACGGCTTTTACTATAAACCGAGAATAGACAAGGAAGTGCTGCGCCTGCACAGCGAAGGGATAATAGCCACTTCAGCCTGCCTGGCGGGCGATGTCCAGAGAAATCTGCTTAACGGCGACTATGAGAGCGCCAAGCGCGAAGCTCTGGAGATGCTGGACATCTTCGGTGAAGGCAACTACTTTCTGGAGCTGCAGGATCAGGGTCTCGAGGAAGAGGCGAGGATACTGCCTGACATGAAGAGACTCCACGAAGAGACGGGGATTCCTTTCGTGGCAACCAATGACGTCCACTATGTGAACAGGGAAGACGCCGAGGCTCAGGATGTTCTAATGTGCATCCAGACGGCGACCACAATCGACGAGGACAACAGGATGCGTTTCGCCAACGACCAGTTCTATCTGAAGTCAGAGGACGAGATGCGCAGGATATTCTCGAATACACCTGAGGCTCTCGACAATACGGCAAGAATCGCTGAGCGCTGCAACGTCGAGTTCACCTTCGGGGAGCTGCATCTGCCTGAGTTTTCCGCGCCGGAAGGACTGACAAAGGAAGAATACCTGAGGCAGCTGTGCCAGAAGGGTCTCGAGGAGAGATATCCCGAAGATTACCATAAGCATCAGGCGCGTCTTGACTACGAACTCAGCACCATTGAGAACATGGGTTACGTAGAGTACTTCCTCATTGTGTGGGACTTCATAAACTACGCGAGGAGCAAAGGCATCATGGTCGGTCCGGGAAGAGGCTCGGCCGCAGGCTCCATAGTCGCTTACACACTGAGGATAACGGACATTGATCCTATTAAATACGGTCTGATCTTCGAGCGTTTTCTGAATCCTGAGAGAGTCAGCATGCCGGATATCGACATAGACTTCTGCTACGAGAGACGCGGCGAGGTCATCGACTACGTAACGGAGAAGTACGGCAAAGACAACGTATCCCAGATCATAACCTTCGGAACGATGAAGGCCAAGCAGGCGGTCAGGGACGTAGGGCGTGTGCTGAATGTAAGCTATCAGGATACCGACGCCATAGCAAAGGCAATACCTTTCGCTCTGAAGATGACCATAGACAAAGCGCTGCAGACCAGCCCGGACTTCAAGAAGATGTACGACGAGGACGAGACGACTCACAGAGTCGTGGACATGGCGAGGGCGATTGAAGGAATGCCGCGCCATGCGTCGACCCACGCGGCGGGAGTGGTAATCTCCAGACTGCCTTTGGACGAATACGTTCCGCTGTATCTCGCTGAGAAAGGACTGTCGACGCAGTTCAACATGACTACCATCGAGGAACTTGGTCTTCTGAAGATGGACTTCCTGGGGCTGAGAAACCTGACGATTATACGCGACGCCCTTGAGATGATAAAAGAGAACCACGGAGTCGATATTGACTTTGCGTCAATGGACTACGATGACCCGGCGGTATACGAAACCATAGCGAAGGGAAACACCCAGGGCATATTCCAGCTCGAAAGCGGCGGCATGACTTCATTCATGATGAACCTGAAGCCGGACTGCTTTGAGGATATAGTGGCGGGAATCGCCCTGTACAGACCGGGGCCTATGGCTTCGATACCTACGTACATAGAGAACAAGAAAAATCCCGGGCACGTTGAATACATTCACGAGTCGCTGCAGCCGATACTGGGCGTAACCTACGGGTGCATGGTGTACCAGGAGCAGGTAATGCAGATCGTGCGTGATCTCGGAGGGTACTCCTACGGTCGATCGGACCTCGTGCGCAGAGCCATGTCCAAGAAGAAGATGGACGTAATGCTGGAGGAGAAGGAATACTTCATAAACGGCAAGACGGACGAAGAGGGTAATGTCGAGATAGCCGGCTGCGTCAGAAACGGCGTGCCGAGGCAGGCCGCGGAGGAGATATTCAACCAGATGATATCCTTCGCCGAGTACGCGTTCAACAAATCCCACGCGGCTGCATACGCGGTGCTGGCGTATGAGACCAGTTACCTGAAGACACATTACCCGGTTGAATTCATGGCGGCGCTCATGACATCGGTAATGGGAGACACTAAGTCCATGTCCATGTACATCAGAAACTGCAAGGACATGGGAATAGAAGTCCTTCCGCCTGATGTCAACGAGAGCGGCAAAAAGTTCACCGTGGTCTACGACCCGGAAGATACAGAGAAAAAGCACGGCAGAATACGTTTCGGCCTGCTGGGAATAAAGAACATGGGCGAAGGCCC
>CADAHK010000049.1 GCA_902787725.1 uncultured Eubacteriales bacterium
CGAGGTCAGCCCGAAGATTCGCGAGGGTCTGAAGAAGTTCTGGGGCGGCACGGCGACAGTGGAGGAAACAAACGCGACTATCGGCACAATGTACAGAGAGGAGAAGTATCTTATCGATACTCATACAGCCGTCGGATACAAAGTCTACCGCGACTATGTCAAGGCAACGGGTGATGAGACGCCTACGCTGATCGCATCGACGGCAAGCGCATACAAGTTCGCGGAGAGCGTTGCGAAATCCATAGGTCTGCCGGAAGAAGAGAACGGCTTCGGATACATACGCGCGGTCGCGGATGAGACCGGCGTGCGTGTTCCAGCAGCGCTGAAAGATCTTGACGCTAAGCCGATAAGGCACAAGGGAGTAATCGAGATTCCTGACATGATAAATGTTGTAGAGGAAAGCGTGCGCTAGCTCCGGCGAAAGGGAAAAAGGATATGAGAAAAAGAGTTGTTACAATTATACTGATGATGACAGCGGCAATGATGCTTTTGCTCGGGGGATGCGGACAGCAGGTCACGGCAACCCTCGAGGACCTTGCGGCTGACAATCCTGACATTGTGAAGACGATTCAGGAGCAGATAACCACGCCTGAGGGAATGAGCTCAGAGGTTAGCTTCTCAGGCGACAGTTTTGATATCACTTTTAAGTTCAACGACGCTATTGACGATTCAGATGAGAAAGTTCTCGTGGAGGCGTTCGGGAAAAACTCCGAGACCCTGAAGTCCGGATTTGAGAGCGCCATAGCTGATCTGGAAACAGAGACAGGAATTACAGGAATTACAGGCACAGTCCACATCTTCAACGCCAGCGGCGAGGAGACCTGGTCACATGAATTCCCGGAAAAGGAATAGCTTGAACTGACAAGATATCACTTGAAACAAACGCATTTATTTGTTATATTAGGTAAGCGGCTTGGAGGATTGACCGAGTGGCTAAGGAGCTCGCCTGGAAAGCGAGTAAGGTGTAACAGCCCCGCGGGTTCGAGTGATACGAAAAGGAGACCGAAAGGTCTCCTTTTTCGTATCACCGACGTAGAACAAGACACGGGACGAGAACCCGAAAGGGCCGGAGCGTTAGGAGAGAGTCCAGTGGACTCTCGAGTAGCGACGGGTTCAAGCCGCCTGAGAGAGGCGGCGCAGAACGGCAGATTCGCGCAGCGAATATGCGTAAGTCCCGTGTCCTCCGCCATTAAAACGAAAAGAGACCTGAATGGGTCTCTTTTGCTATTCCAGAATCCGGAATGTATTCTTTTCGTAATCGATGAGTCCGTCCTCCCGCATGGAGGCGAGCTCGCGGGTCAGGGCGCTTCGGTTGGCGCCAATGTAGTTGGCTAGTTCCGTGCGTCCCAGCGGGAGCGTGATGTAACGGCTGTCCTGCTTCTGGGCCTGCATTGATAAGTAGGCCAGGATTTTTTCGCGCAGGGACGGCTTGGAGGAAATCTCAATCCGCTCCATAAGCCGGATGCTGCGCCGGCCAATCAGATCAAACATGTTCCGCGTCAGTTGTTCATGAAATACACACTGGCTTGGGCAGCAGTGAATGACGTTCCAGGCGGCGACGAAGAGGACAGAAGTATCTGTCCCTGCAATAAAAGTTACATAGGAATCGGGATTTTTCTGCACGGCAAAAGTCTCCCCAAAAACCTCGTTCTCTGAGATATATGTCAGCAAAGTCTGACGTCCCCAGATGTCTTCTTTCATCATATGGACCGTTCCGGTAAGCACGATGCCCACGTACCGGATGGAGTCCTTCTCCATGATGATGACTTCGCCTTTTTTATAGTTTCTTGTATAACTGTGCAGGCAGCCCAGCATGGCCTGCAGATGATCCGCTGCGATGTTTTCGAACAGCGGATTTTTCATGTATTTCTCGATTTGATGATCCATATCCATTGCCTCCCGCCTTCAGTATAAGTCGCACACGTTGCGTACGCAACGTTTTTTTCTATGGCTTCTGATACAATGAAACTGGCAAATAACGGAATCAGGAGGAAGGAGGCAACTGTGGGATATCTATTAAGCAAAGACCAGTTCGGTGAAGCGATGCGCCAGCTGGGAAAAACATACCGGATCTTCGCGCCGGTGTGCAAGAAAGGAGAGGGCAGATTCAAGGATGTGGACTTGGTCCGGTACGATTTTGTCAGCGATGCTTCAGAAATCGAACTGACAGTCGAATCGGACTACGCGTTCAAGGAATTCATGCTGCCTTTGTCAGAGACTCTGTTCTTCTTTACAGAGAACCAGGTGAAGGAAGCGGACATCGATGAGCGTCCGGTCATCGTATTCCTGCGCAGCTGTGATATGCACGCAGTGAAACGACTGGATCACATGTATCTGGAGAACGGCAGCGAAGAAGACTGGTTCTACAGAAGACGCAGAGATCTTGTGAAGTTCGCTCTGATTGGATGCAGCAAAAGCTTTGATGACTGTTTCTGCGTGGACATGGGGACGAACCGGACTGAGGACGGATACGTGTTCTCCGTTGATGAAAGTGAAGGCATGTTCCGCTGCGATACGCCGGATCCTGCCTTTGCGGAAGCTTTTGCAAAAGCAGGAGGCACGGAAGCGGATGTGGAGCCGTGGTGTGTGACGGAGAATCAAAAAGCTGTGACCGTTCCGGAAGACATTCCTCTCAGCATCTACAGTGATGAACTGTGGGATGAATACACGAAGCGCTGCGTGAACTGTGGCCGGTGCACCATCGTGTGCCCGACCTGCACCTGCTACACCATGCAGGATGTGTTCTACACGGACAACGGCAAAGTGGGTGAGCGCCGCAGAGTCGGCGGATCCTGCATGATCGACGGCTACACGGATGTAGCCGGCGGCGGACAGTACCGAAAGACCAACGGAGAGCGCATGCGTTTCAAAGTGCTCCACAAGATTCACGACTTCCGGGCGCGCACGGGCTACGACATGTGCGTGGGCTGCGGCCGCTGCGACATGGTATGTCCGGAGTACATTTCATTCTCGAATATTATCAACAAGGTTGCGGATGCAGCAGGGAAGGAGGCTGGCGATGACAAATAAGAATCCATACATTCCGTTCCCATCAAAGATCAAGGAAGTGATCAAACATACGGATAAAGAATACACCTTTCGAATGGAATTCGCAGGCGATGTGAAACCGGGACAGTTTTTCGAAGTCTCCATTCCGAAGTACGGGGAGGCGCCGATTTCTGTCAGCGGCATCGGCGAAGATTTTGTAGACCTGACGATTCGCCGTGTAGGCCGCGTCACGAACGAAGTGTTTGAACGCTACGTCGGCGACAGTCTGCTTATGCGCGGACCGTACGGCAACGGATTCGACACGTCACTCTACGAAGAGGGCGAAGTCGTTGTCGTGGCTGGTGGCACCGGCGTGTCTCCGGTCCGCGGCGTCATCGACGCACTGACGGACACAGCAGAGCCAAAAGATAAGCATGTCATCGTAGGATTCAAGAGCCCGGACGACATGCTCTTTCGGGATGACCTGGAACGCTGGAACGAAAAGCTGGATTTGATCCTCACCGTCGACGGCGCACCGGAGGGATACGAAGGTAAGACCGGGCTGGTTACCGCATTCATACCTGATCTGCCTCTGCGCGATGCTGCAAAAGCAAAGGCCGTTGTGGTCGGACCGCCGATCATGATGAAATTTGCAGTGCAGGGTCTGCTCGAGAAAGGCTTCAAAGAAGAGAATATCTGGGTTTCCCAGGAGCGCAAGATGTGCTGCGGACTCGGCAAGTGCGGACACTGTCGCATCGGCGAGAAGTATGTCTGCCTCGACGGACCGGTTTTCAATTATACCGAAAGCAAAAACATGATCGACTAGGATAACGGAAAGGAGTGAAAGAAATGACACTTGATATCAATGTGAAAAAACTGAAGAAGAATGCCTTCCGTCAGTCCAAGGTCAGGGGCGAGACTGCTTCCCGTGTGCGCTGTCCGGGCGGAGAGATCGACGTGGATTCGCTGCAGCGCGTCGTCGATATCGCAAGGAAATACGGCAAGGGCATGGTAAACATCACCAATCGACAGGGATTTGAGATTCCGGGAATCGACCTGGCTGATCTGGAAGAAGTCAACAAGGCACTTCAGCTGATTATTGAGAACAGAAACGTCAATCAGGAGGAGTACAACGGCGGATATCCTGCTTCCGGAACACGTAATGTCGTAGCCTGTCCAGGCAAACAACTCTGCCCGTTCGGCTGCTACGATACGAAGAAGTTTGCGCAGGAGATCGACAAGGCGATTTTCCCGAACGACCATCACGTTAAGATCGCCTTCACAGGCTGTTCCAATGACTGCGCCCACGTACGTCTCAATGATTTCGGCATTCTTGGCCAGACTGAGCCACAGTATGATAAGGATCGCTGCATCGGCTGTGAGCAATGCGTGAAGTACTGCAAGAAAAGATCAGTCGGAGCGCTGGAGATCGTCAATGGGAAGATAGAACGTGACACGAACAAGTGTGTCGGCTGCGGAGTATGCGTGATCTATTGTCCGACACGTGCCTGGACAAGAAGCGAGGAAGACTACTTCCGCATGGTTCTTCTCGGGCGTACCGGGAAGAAGAATCCGCGCCTTGCAGAAGACTTCATGAAGTGGGCAGATCACGATACCATCAAAAAGGTCATCTGCAACGTTTATGCATATCTGGATGAATACATGGACAGAGCTGCTGTCGAAAGCAAAGAGCATATCGGATACATCGTAGACCGTACCGGTTTTGAAGAATTCCTGAAGTATATCATGAGGGATGTCACTCCGAATCCGGAATGCGAGATCCAGGGCCGCATCTACTGGGGCGGCAAACGTTATGATCAGAGCAATGAGCTGAGACAGTCGATGTTCCGCTTCTCAGAAAGAGAAGAGTAGTCAGAAACTGACAGAAAGGATCTTGATATGTTTAATGAAGAATTCACGGCGGCTTCCAAAGGGGCTGTCGCAAAAGCAACTCTTCTGAAGAAGAATCCGGCTGGCTATTTTTTGCTGTCGGTACTGGCGGGAGCATACATCGGGTTTGGTATCCTTCTTGTATTTACATTAAGCGGAGCGCTTGACGGAGCACCGTATACCAAGCTTGTGATGGGCTGCTGCTTCGGCGTTGCGCTGAGTCTTGTGGTGATTGCAGGAGCAGAATTGTTTACCGGAAATAATATGGTAATGACTGCAGGCGTACTTCGCAAGACAGTAACGATTACGGACACGCTAAAACTGTGGGGAGTCTGCTGGATCGGAAATCTGGTGGGATCAGTATTGCTGGCAATTGTATTCAGCCTGACAGGGCTCTACAGTGATGCGACGCTGACAGCAATGACAACCACTGCGGCAGCAAAGATGACGGCAGGCTTCATACCGCTTCTTGCAAGAGGTGCGTTGTGTAATACTTTGGTATGTCTGGCTGTATGGTGCGGTTTCCGAGCGAAATCAGACGCTGGAAAGCTGATTATGGTGTTCTGGTGCCTGCTTGCGTTCTTTGCTACGGGTTTTGAGCACAGCGTAGCCAACATGACATTGCTGACCCTCGCGCTCATCGATAACGGCGGGAACGAAGCGATCACTATGGGAGGATACTGGTTCAATCTGGTCGCTGTAACGTTAGGCAATATGATTGGAGCGATTCTGTTCGTAGCATTGCCGTATCATATTGGGTCAAGAGAAAAAAAGGAGGACTGTTATGAATAAGGATTTAATCAAGTACGTAGTTGTCATTCAGTGTGAGCATTCCAGAGAAAGATGTTCAGGCTTTTCATGCTCGAATTGTTTTTTCGAAAGAGGCGCCGCATTTGAGGGATATCCTGCGGATACGAAGTTTCTGACTATGACCTGCGGAGGCTGCTGCGGAACACGCGTGGCGGGATATCTGGAGCATTTCGCAAAGAAGATGCGTATGGGAACGGACATCAAAAAATCAGAAGTTGCAGTTCATCTTGCCAGCTGCGTTGTAACTGACAACAAGCATCATGACAGATGCCCGAATGTTGACTATATGAAGGAAATCATTCAGAAGAAGGGCTTCGAGAATATCGTCGAGGGGTCTTTCCAGAGTGAACCTACACGCAAACTGCGCGCACAGGGAAAATACAAAGTATACGAAAATGTAGCCTTTGATTGATCCGACTGGCTGCTGATCGAAGCGAAAAGAAAAGGACAGAGAAAAATGCTCAGAAAGATAATCAATATAGATGAAGAAAAATGCAACGGCTGCGGACTTTGCGCCGCAGCCTGCCATGAAGGCGCCATCGAAATGATTGACGGCAAGGCGAAACTCGTGCGGGAAAACTTCTGCGACGGTCTCGGCGACTGCCTGCCCACCTGCCCGACAGGGGCGATCACCTTCGAGGAAAGGGAAGCGCCGGAATATGATGAAGCGGCAGTGAAAGTGCATCAGCGGATGCAGGAACTCCTCGGCGGGGGAGGATGCCCGGGATCGAGTGTGGCGCAGTTTGCCGGTGCGAAGGAAGGGCCTGCAGAAGAACCGGAGTCGGCGCAGTCTACCGCCAATCCGGTATCCCGTCTCGCCCAGTGGCCGTGCCAGATCAAACTGGTCCCGATCCAGGCGCCGTTCTTCGATGGAGCGAAACTCCTGATTGCGGCGGATTGTACTGCCTTTGCATATGCCAGCCTGCATGAGGAGTTCATGAAGGGCAAAGTCACCATCATCGGTTGCCCGAAGCTGGATGATGTTGACTACACGGAGAAACTGACCGCCATCATCAGGGACAACGACATTAAGAGTGTAACGATCGTTCGCATGGAAGTGCCGTGCTGCGGCGGACTGCAGCGAGCTGCAGAGATCGCACTGCAGGCCAGCGGCAAGTTCATCCCATGGCAGGTCGTTACGATTTCGAGAGACGGCAGAGTGCTGGATTAGGGGACGATAGTGGGATGAATGAGTAGAGAATCGCTGAGACGCAGTCACACCAAAGGCTCTTGAAAACTGAGTCCCGTGTCCTCCGCCAAACCTAAAAACCCGCAGCGATACGCTGCGGGTTTTGTTTTAGGATTCAAAGATTGCCGGATCATCAAAGAATCGCATCCTGCTGTAAACAAAGATTACTAAATGGTTTATAATTGTTTCGAAAGAGACAAAAACCATGAAGACATTATTTAAAAATGGAAAAATATTTACATCCAATCGGCAGCAGCTCTATGCGGAGGCGATGTTGGTTGAGGATGGTGTCATAAAGTGGATCGGAAATGACCCTGCGGATGAAAAGTCGGAAACAATCGACCTGAAGGGAAAGACGGTCATTCCGGGAATCATTGATGCTCATATGCATCCGATGATGTTGGCTGAATACAGTAAGCGGATCGCCTGCCTGCCGCCGCGCGTGAATTCCATCGAGGATCTCATCGATGAAATATCTGAGGCTGCAAAGACAACGGAAGAGGGCGGATGGATCTGTGGCTGGGGCTATGATGAGGGAAAGTATGCAGAAAAGCGTTCGCCGAACCGCTATGATCTGGATCGCGGCTGCGCGGATAAGCCGGTGTTCCTCGTCCGCAGCTGTGAACACATTCGCTGCGTCAACAGCAAAGCCTTGGAGATTGCAGGTATCACAAAGGACACGCCGGATCCACCGGGCGGCAAAATCGATCGTGATACAGACGGTGAGCCAACGGGAGTTCTTCGCGAAAGCGCGCGCGATCTTGTAATTCCTTTCATGCCGGAAGAAACCGAAGAGCAGCTGATCAGCGCCCTTGTGGACCTGGGCAATCTGCTCAGTTCTCAGGGAATCGTCGCCATCGGCGATATGGGAAATCTTCATCCGGGCGGCAATTACGACTATTACATCAAAGCAGGAGAACGAGGCTTTCAGCAGCGCGTGACTATGTATTACATGTGGGATTATTTTGACAAGGATCCTGCATTTGATATCACACCGCAACTTATGGATTGCGATGCTCGTATACGCATCGCCGGATTAAAGCTGATTGGTGACGGCAGCATCAGCGGCAGGACAGCATGGCTGTCCAGGCCGTATCTTGGAACCGAAGAATACGGTATGCCTGTTTACTCCGATGAGCTCATGGAGAGTGCGATTGCTTTTGCAAAAGCAACAGGATGCCAGTTATCCGTTCACGCAATGGGCGGGCGCGCCATCGACCGCGCCGTGGATCGGATTTGCGATGAGGATGACTGGACCGACGGCAAGTCGCCGTATCTGCGGGTAGAGCATTTGACCGAGCCATCCGAAGGCGCCATGACAAAAGCAGCCCGGAAAGGGGTTGCGTTCGTAAGCCAGCCGATATTTGAGTACTGCGAAATCGAAACTTACAAAGCCAACATGGATGAAGCCCGTCTGAAGACGCTGTACCCGATGCGTACGATTCTGGATCGCGGAGTAAAACTGTGCATCTCAACAGACGCGCCGGCGACATCATGGGCGACGCCTTCAGACCCGTTCGTGAACATCAAAGCGGCCGTCACCCGCCGTGCCTGCGATTGCACGGACATCGGACAGGAACAGCGCCTTGACATCGAAACAGCAATCATTCTCTATACAAAAGAAGCTGCAGAGATTTGCGGCTTCGGACATCTGGGACAGCTATCGCCGGGATACAGCGCGGACTTCGTCGTACTCAGCGACGATATCTTCCGCGTTGATGCTGATCAAATCGATCAGGTTTACGCGCAGGAAACCTGGATAAATGGCAAACGTATCTACTGAATCGCAGTAATACCAGGGGCCCCGGAAATCAGGCCCCGTGTTCCCCACCAGACACAAAAGGAGACCATTCATGCTCGAAGAGCGCAGTTCGCAAAATTGCGGACCGCGCTTTTTACATTTTTTGTTCTTGTCACAGAATAAGACACGGGATTCGAACGCACTATGTTTCACACGTTATCTTTTATTTCCTATTCTGCTTTTGCAGCGTCTTCGGGGTTTTTTATTGTTCTGAGTCTGTATCCAGATAGATGGTGAGGTTGTTGCTGCTGTAGGTGTTGAAATAGAGGACTTCCTTTGCCATGTTCATGACCATGCGGATTCCAACGTGTTTTTCCGGCGAGTCATCATGATACATCTCATAGAAAGCAGCGGGATCAAATCGGTCGCCGCGATCCATTATGTTGAAGCAGATTCGGCCGCGATCCGCGAAGAGACGATAGTTTACACAGGCAGCGTCGTCACCTTTTCTCTTTGCGTGTTTCACGACGTTGCCTGCCATTTCCTCAACGAACAGAGCCGCAAGGGTGGAAACTCGTTTGTCCGCGTAATGCTGCAGACAGAAGTCATAAGCTCGTTTGCTCTCACGGACCGCGTCATCCATGGTCCGGATTTCAGCGTAGATATTGTCTTCTTCGGTTCCTCCGAAGTCTTCAGGCAGGAGCATTATGTCCCTCCACTCCTTTGGAACGCCATGGCAGCGGACGCAGTTGATGAGAAAACTTGATACGATTATGAAAATCCTGCTGACAGCATATGAAGCAAGTACACCTTTGGTTCCAAAGAGCATGCCTAAGACTAAAGCAAAGG
>CADAHK010000050.1 GCA_902787725.1 uncultured Eubacteriales bacterium
TGAACTCATTATGAAGATCATCGAACACGGACCTAGAAATCTTATGGTCGCTGAGAAGGGGGCGGACTACGGATATGCAAGGTAACCGCAGGGACGATCTCCTTGTAGTGGCAGCCGGTATGGTACCGGTAGTGTGGATAGCTCTTAAGCTTGCACCATACTGGGAAGGAAGTGTGTTTGAACTTATAACACAGTTGGACACAGTCTTTGCCGAGCCATGGCATATAGAATGGACAAGGTGCAGCCTAAGGGCTGTTTTATTTTGCCTGTTTGCCTATGCTATGGGCATCGGTATATGGCTTTCCACACGCCGTAACTACCGGAGGGGAGAGGAACACGGCTCAGCTAAATGGGGCGATGCTGCAGCTGTGAACCGCAAGTACAGACAGCATCCTGCAAACATGAATAAGATCCTTACACAAAACGTGAGGATAGGGTTTGATGCACATAAGCACAGAAGAAACCTGAATGTTCTCGTCATAGGCGGAAGTGGTGCTGGTAAGACCCGGTTCTACGTGAAGCCAAACATAATGCAGGCGAATTGCAGTATGGTAGTGCTCGATCCAAATGCCTGGATGAAAACCAGCCCCAGAGACAATCCAAACCAATAGAATATGAACTGCTGGACGGGTCGGAAGAAGATGCCGAATTCATATGCGACCAGCTCGATAAAGGCTTTAATAAGGAGCACCTTGAGATAAAACACGATTACATCAAGATCAACAGAAAACTGGTCAGCAAGGACAGCAAAGTCGTCGCTGCGATCATTGCCGGAGTGACTGAGATCGATACCGGCTGGATCTCGAAGATCTGGGTGGATGAAGATTACCGCCTGCAGGGATTAGGAACCTTGCTGTTAAAGCACTATGAAAAGAAGGCCAAGGAAAAAGGCGCGACCAAAATCATTGCGGAAGAAGTATATGACTGGAATGTCGGCTTCTTCATAAAGGCCGGGTACCAGGTTGCAGGTGTATTGGAAGATCTGCCAAAAGACCACACCTTCTACATTTTGGAGAAAGATCTCTAAAGGAAGCAGAATCAACGGAATCACGTGCAAAAATCGGAATAATATGTGCTAAAATGGCAATAATCAAAATTATTGTGGCACAGTTAGCGATAAATGAAAGAACAGGATTCCAAGAAATTTACCGAAATATTGCGTAATGCGTTTTCCGTCAGTGAAGATACGGCTTCTAACAGAGTAATCAGGACACGTCTGCAGGATGCCGGTAAAGTGACCGGAACCAATATGTGCATGATGGTATGCGCTAATATCATCGCGTGCATCGGCCTCAACTCCGGTCAAAGCGCCGACCGCGGAGCTGCTGGCTTTTTCGCAGCCGACGGTATTTGAAGTGCTCGTAGCGTTTGTAGGAGGCGTTGCAGGCGTGATTGGTCAGACGCGAAGGGACAAAGTCAATACCATCATCCCGGGTGTTGCCATTGCGACTGCTCTGATGCCGCCGCTTTGCGCTTGCGGTTATGGTATCGCGACCCTGAATGGCCGCATGTTCCTGGGCTCAGCGTATATGTTCCTTGTCAACGTCTACTTCATAGCGCTTGGGTCGTGCATAGTCCTGAGTCTGTTCAATATCCCAAAGGATGAGGAGATGACGGAAGAAGAGTGGGCGAAAGGCCGGAAGGCAATGATCATCAACACGGTCATCATGGTCACCCCTGCAATAATCGTGTCCCTGTACAGGCTTTTGCACTGATTCGCGGGATCAGGCTGGCTTTGGATTACAATTGAGTTACTATTTCTGATGCGGAGGAAACGGCAGTAATGCCGTTATAGAGAAAATGGAAAAGAAAAAAACTATAGAAATCATCTTGTCTGTAATAGCTATCTTACTCGGAGCGGCGATAGTGTACTTCTTCGTGAAGGGCAACATAGCAGCCGCTGGTGTGGCGGCTTTGCTCGTGATTATCGATTCCTGCGCCCTGCTTGTAAAAAGCCGCGGCAAGGGCGATATGGTGACACTGTTCAAAAAGCGTGACCGCGCAGCCTGGGAAGAGATCTCCGGAGCGCTCAAGGAAGAAGGCATTGAAGGAGTCAAAACCGGACATTACCTGCAGGAGACTGTCATGGGCGGCGGCTGCGGCGCCAAGCTGGACCCGAGGGATTTCGGATCGCATGGCAGGATAGACCGTGAGATATACTGGATCGAAGTTCCGGGGCGCACGGAGGGTAAAGCCCGCGAAGCCCTGAAACGCAGGGGACTGGTTCCTGAGGTCGAAGAGAACGTGTTGCTCGACGCGGCGTTCCGCAAGAAGCAGGAAGACACCGTCCAGTTTTGATTGTAATAAGTTTTATCAATTAAGAAGCAATTATAATAATCAAACAGCGCAAGGGAAATTCGATAGCCCTTGTGCTTATGGTTTTATAGGTATATAGTTATTATGTTTGTTTGAGCAACGGATTGTTTGTTTGGACAACATAAATGGTATTTATATGTTATTGTTTGGGAGGTAATTTAATGCTTAGTTTTATTATTTGTTTTGCAATCCTGATTCTGGGATACCTCTTCTATGGTAAGTTCGTAGATGGTATCTTCAATCCGGATGACAGAGAGACTCCTGCTGTTGCCATTAATGACGGTGTCGACTACGTCGTAATGCCACAGTGGAAGCTGTTCCTCGTTCAGCTCCTCAACATCGCTGGACTTGGCCCTATCTTCGGAGCTCTGTCCGGAGCTATGTGGGGACCTGTTGTGTTCCTCTGGATCACATTCGGTACAGTTTTCGCAGGTGCAGTTCATGACTACTTCGCAGGAATGCTTTCCGAGAGAAACAACGGTGCTTCCATTTCTGAGGTAACCGGTATCTATCTTGGACACACCATGAAGAATGTCATGAGAGTATTCTCTGTAATTCTTCTGATCATGGTTGGTACAGTATTCGCAGTAGGACCTGCCGGACTTCTGGTCACACTCTTCAAGAACAGTGGTGTTGAGTCTGGTGTTGTTGTTCAGGCTACATTCTGGCTGGCTATCATCTTGATATACTACTTCATCGCTACATTCATTTCTGTAGATAAGGTAATCGGACGTATATATCCGATCTTCGGTATCTGCCTTATCGTAATGGCTGTTGGTGTATGCGTCGGAACCCTGACAAGCGGCACTCCGATTCCGGAAATCTGGAACAACTTCACCAACATTCATCCTAAGGGAACCCGCATCTGGGCTTACATGTTCATCACAGTTGCTTGCGGCGCTATCTCCGGATTCCACGCTACACAGTCACCTCTGATGGCTCGTTGTCTCAAGAGCGAGCGCCAGGGCCGTTTCGTATTCTACGGAGCTATGGTAGCTGAAGGTATGATCGCTCTTATCTGGGCTGCTGCTGGCTGCACACTCCTCGGAGTTGATCAGCTTGCTGAGCTCGGCGGCGGAAACGCAACCACAGTTTACACAATCTGCACAATGACAATGGGCAAGGTTGGTATCATCCTGGCTATGCTCGGCGTTATTGCTTGCCCGATCACTTCCGGCGATACCGCTTTCAGAAGTGCGAGACTTACCATTGCTGACTGGTTCAAGCTTGACATGGGTAACTGGAAGACAAGACTCTTCCTCTGCATCCCTGTACTTGGCATTGGTTCATTCCTCGGATTCGGAAACACTCTTGGATTCATCGACTATCAGATCATCTGGCGTTACTTCAGCTGGTCCAACCAGACACTCGCTATGATCGTACTCTGGGCTGCCGCTATGTACCTTGCTAAGAATAAGAAGAACTACTGGATCGCAGCAGTTCCTGCTACATTCATGAGCGCTGTTTCGGCTACATACTTCGTAATGGCACCGGAGTGCCTGGGACTCATCCCGGGACTGACAGACAATGCCGCTGTAGGATATCCTGTAGGCATCGTTGTTGCTGTCGCATTCCTTGCACTCTTCCTTTCCAAGGCAAAGAAGGCTGCATAATCGGATCAGGCGATTCAAATAAGTTTTAACGACTTATCCAAACGCTTTAAAGGGCAGGTCTCGACCTGCCCTTTACTGCATGAGGAAATATGAAGCCGGACAGGGGCTCCGGCATTACAACAGACCGGTTTCAAATGCCGGCAATCAATAAATGAGGTACTGATAATGCTCACAATAACCGTTCCGCTTGGAGAGCGCACTCTTTCAGGCGAGGCTTTAAGAAATGACAAGAAAAACTGCCTCAGGGTCGGACCTTGTGGTCTTGGAGAAGAGGCTTTATATATAGGAAGCAGGTATGTCAGCCGCTGGTACTATGTCTGCTGGGAAGAGGTGCAGCGCGTATACAAGCGCGTAGCCATGAGCCCGGGCGGATTCTCGGGCAAAGGTTTTTTCGGCACCATGGCCTATCTTGTAGTACAGCTCGCGAACGGCAAAGAAAAGACCTGCTATTTTAAATTTGAAAAAGAACTCGACTCTCTCCTCGATGAGATCGAGAGGCTGCATCCGGATATTCCGACTCACAGCGTTCAGGCCGAGCAGAAGCTTGCTGCCGCTGCCAGAGAGGAGAGTAAGAAATATAAAAATAAACTCAGCAAGACTGCCGAAGAAACCTGGGACAGGCTGAAAGGCGCTATCGATCATCTGGAGCTCAGGCCTGACATCTACAGGAATCTTACAGCAGCCGCAAAACAGAAACGTATCGTAGACAACCTCTCGCCTTCGGTCCTCGTCGCAGGTACTGTCGTGTTCCTTGCAGGACTGTGCGCCATCGCATACGGACTTTACGGACTGACGGCGCATACACCGAACGCCGTATACTTCCTGCTAGGAGGCGGCGCGGCAGCGTTCGCTGTTTTCTCAGCGAATCTCGTGCCGGGCAGGTGGAGCAGCAGGGCCAATGCTCAGAAGGAATGGGAGAACGCGGTGCGCGAGAGCGCTGAATACATCTCCGGATTCAGGTATTTCCCGGTTCCGGCTCAGTATGCTCACCCGATCGTCCTTGAGTGGATGATCAGATCTGTACGCGAGGGCAGAGCGGAGACCGCGTATGAGGCACTGGAGACAGTTAAAACAGACCTGAGAAACATGAACGCGAGTGTCACCGTGACACAGGAGATACACGATGATGTAGTAGACATCAAGCCGCTGTTCCTGGTATGTGACTACGCAGACTGATAATAAATAGTTGCTCAAGGAGAATGACAATGGAAGGATTATTCGATTTCCTCAGGGAAGAAGGCGTTGAACCGCGTCTTCTTGAGGGTGTAAAAGCTTTCAGAGAAGCGCATCCGGTTGCGGATGAGTATAAGAACCGTATCCCGGTACCGGAATACTTCTATTACGGTAATGAGACATGGGAGCTGGCGCTTGCCGCTCTGCTCGCAGGTAAGAATCTCCTGCTCGCGGGACCTAAGGCTACAGGAAAGAACGTTCTGGCAGAGAACCTTGCGGCACTCTTCGGATGCCCGACATGGGATGTTTCATTCCACGTCAATGCTGACGCAGCCAGCCTCATCGGAACGGACACCTACAATGGCAACGAAGTAGTGTTCCGTCCGGGCCCGGTATGGATGTGCGCCAAGGTCGGAGGATTCGGCATACTCGACGAGATCAACATGGCCAAAAACGAAGCCCTGGCTGTTCTTCACGCAGCTCTCGACTTCCGCCGCAGTATCGACGTTCCGGGTTATGACCGCATCGAGCTGCAGGACGGCACCCGCTTTATCGCGACCATGAACTACGGATACGCAGGCACGAGAGAGCTCAACGAAGCGCTGACCTCGAGATTTGCCGTGCTCAACATGCCGCTGATCAAGGACGAGGATCTGGTCAAGCTCATAGCCCGCAGGTATCCGGATATCGACATGAAGATCTGCGGACAGCTTGCCAAGCTGTACAAGGAGCTGGAGAAGAAGGCCGAGAGCGCTGAGATTTCAGACTCCGCTCTGGACCTCAGAGGTCTGCTCGACGCTATCGCTCTGATGGATCAGGGTATCCTCTCAGGAGCGGCACTCGAGATGTGCATAGTCAACAAGACATTTGATGATTATGAGAGAAAGCTCATACGTGACGTTATCGCCGCGAGGATCCCGGATGATCTGACAAGAGACGCTGTTTTCGGGAAATGATCAAGAAACAATTCACTTCCAACGCCAGAAGAGCGCGAAATATTATATGGAATGCGGCCGGAGACTATGACTTCGAGCCTCCTTTCATGGCCTTTTTCCCTAACGGCGCGCCTGACCACTATTACAACATGATAATCGGACTGGTCAGGAAATGGCTGGACATTGACAGGATCGGAAGATTCTTCGACAGCTATACGTCTGACAGGCGGTCTGATGAGTTCGATGAGTTCCTGTGGCTCGGCCTGGAGAACTGTGTCTATGAGAAGGAATTGGTCGAAAGACCTGTCATGGAGAGGCTGAGGAGACAGAGAGCCGAGCAGTTCTATATTGAACAGGCCAATATGTCGCGTCAGCAGATGGAGTATCAGAGCATGCCGGTTTATACCCAGCAGCAGGCCAGATGGGCCGCTGTGCTCGGTAAGCACCTTCCGGTGATGTCGCCGAGGGAGAAACGCATGCACGAAGCTCTGTGCTTTGCCGGGGATCTGGATACAGACGGACTCCTGCAAGCGATGTCGGAATTCCTCATGACCTTCTTCAAGTACGAAGTCCCGCGCGGGGCGGTCTCACACCCAAAACGCGGGGGCCTGCTGAAATCACTCAGGGGCGGTCACCGCAGGAAGGACCACTTCCTCGTCAGGACAGGGACCGGAGAGGGCGACCATCCTAAGGCTGTAACTCTGACGCACGACGGACTAGGCAAATTCGTACCACCTACTCAGGAGGATGAGGATTACATCCGCGCGGTATTCGGCAAGAGCACGCTTCCGGAATCTGAGACAGAGATCCTCAACATTGATATCTGTACAGGAGCGGATGCGAACTGCCGCGTATGGGTCACGAAAGGTGAAGAGCCGGATGCGGCTTATCGCGACGCTGCCGATATCATCGCAAGACGCAGACATCAGCGGGAACTCAATGAGAAGTTTTGCGCGGACAACCGTGCGGCTGTCAGGAGTGCCGTGAAGTCTCTGTCGTCAGGCATGGAGACGGTGTTCGAGTCATACCTGAAGCATCTTCCTGAGCCTTCAAGGGCAGGCAGGCTGGCACCGGAGAAGGTGTACAGGATGCCTGTACTCAATGACAGTAAGGTCTTCACGAAAGACGGCGAAGAGACGGAGAGGGAAGTCTTTATCGATATACTTCTGGACGCTTCCCAGTCCAGGATGAACTCGCAGGAGGTCATATCCGCCGAGGCGCTCATTGCGGCCAAAAGTTTTGCCGCACTCAATGTGCCGGTCAGGGTGTCAGCGTTCAGGAGCCTCAGGGGACATACTGTCCTGGAGATCCTCAAGGACGCCGGAGACGATGACTGCAGAGGCATCTGCGGATACTATGCCGGAGGCTGGAACAGGGATTCACTTGCGATCAGGCTCATCGAGCATCTGGATGATGACCCGCACATGGCCGGTAAGCAGAGGATCGTGCTGATAATGACAGACGCTAACCCTAACGACTCTGTACCTGTAGCTGAGGCCGGGCATCTTCTGACTAAGGAATATGACGGAGCGGTCGCTGTCAGCGCGACAGAAGACGCTGTCAGGATGCTTCGAAGCAAGGGCATCATGGTCGGAGCTGTATTCCATGGAAACAGCTCTCACATGGGAGATCTTCATCAGATATACGGACACTCATGCGTACGCATCAGGAAACCATCACAACTGTCACAGGGCCTGTGTGACCTGATGCTCATGCTCATGAGCAGACGGTAGAAGAGATCATGTCAGAAACATAAACAAAATTGCCGGCTGTGGCCGGCTTTTTTATTGCACAGATTTCATGAGGAGGAATCAATTATGACTGAAAAAAACATTACTTTTCGAATGGAGAAGCCTATCGCAGTGCTCTCCAGAAATGAAAGAGGTTATACCAAGGAAATCAATATCGTCAGCTGGAACGGGGCTGATCCAAAGTATGACATCAGAAGCTGGCATCCTGACAGACAAAAGTGCGGTAAGGGAATCACTCTTACCAGAGAAGAAGCTACTGCGCTTATGTATGCGCTGAAGGAGGTATTTGAAGATGACGAATAGGATCGAAGAAACGAGAAATGGATTTGAAGAGAAGATCGGTAAAACGGTCTTTCTTCTTGAAGCGAAATCCTCGGATGAAGCCAAATGTAAGCCTGAAGAATTGTTGAAAAAGCTGATAATAAATGAGCTTTTGAGCGAAGATCAGGCGCTTTTTGCCTAGAAAATGCGGCTGCAGCCATGTTTTCGGATGGTTGCAGCCGTATGCATCAACTTTAGAGGTTATACAAAAAAGGGGCTTGACAAAAGCTCTCCGAAAGGGGAAAATTTAAGATCAACAGGCTGGTTACTGAAGAAGAAAAAATATAGAATTCGCATTTTGGATTTGGTTCAGATGGAGCGGAGCCATTGCTACAACCCGTTTGTGTATCTGAGAGATGATAACGACGTACAGAGACTTGTGACAAACCTCTTTAAGGCAACCA
>CADAHK010000051.1 GCA_902787725.1 uncultured Eubacteriales bacterium
GAAAGAGTTACATTAAATAGGTAGGCAACTCCCACACAACTCCCACACTTACCCCCACATTTTAGGGGGTTTTAGTGTGGGGGTTTATTTTTTTGCCAAAAAGAAAAAGTGCTGAAATCGTTGAAATTTCAACACTTTTGTTGGTGGAGCATAGGGGGCTCGAACCCCTGACCTCATGACTGCCAGTCATGCGCGCTCCCAGCTGCGCCAATGCCCCGTATGGAGCCACTGGCCGGGATCGAACCGGCCACCTGCGCGTTACGAATGCGCTGCTCTGCCGGATGAGCTACAGTGGCTTACGGGCAGGATGTTACTCCTGCATCTCCTCAATCAACTCGTCGATGTCGTTGTACTGATGAGTTTCATCAACATTAGGACCCTGAGACGAGTCGTCGGTTGTACCGACCGTGAGGAAATATATTATACCTGCAATCAGGAATAATGCAATAATAATTCCGAAAATAAGGAACGCTTTTTTGCGCTTTGCTTTTTTGATTTCAGCCTCGGCTGCTTCCGCCGCGATGGTTTCCGCATCCTTTGCAGGCTCTTCAGCAGGGGCCTCTTCGGCCGGTTTCTCTTCCGCCTGAGGCTCCTCAGCAGGAACTTCTTCTTCCGCCTGAGCTTCCTCAGCAGGAACCTCTTCAGCTTCCGGAACTTCTTTTTCAGGTTCAACCGCCGGAGCCTCTTCGGCTGGTGCTTCTTCCACCGGCGCCTCTTCAACTGCCGGAGCTTCCTCAACGACCGGGGCTTCCTCTGCAGGCTTCTCAACCTCAGGCTCCTCTGCCTTTGCAGCAGGCTCTTCTGCCTTTGCTTCAGGAGCCGCAGGTTTCTCTTCCGGTTTCTCGCCGGATGAAGCTGCCAGGGCGGCTGCGATGGCGGATGTATCGATGGACTGTGTCGCACGCGCGTATGCAGCGCGGCGTTCGTTCATCTTCTGAATTCTCTTGAACAGAATCGCGATCGTTTTGCCGTCAGGCTCATTATAAAACAGCTTTACCCATTCGCCGTTGTATTTGAAAAGATAGGCATGGTAAGCTGAGGAATGCTTTATCTGGCTGATTCCTGTGTATGAATATACCTTATTATCTATAGTCAGCGCGCGTTTTGAAAACTCGACGCTATGGCCTTTTACCTGATATTTTATAGATTCCATTTTGCCTCCGGCTTTAAGGTATTGATGTTTTTGCCTGAAATTAAAAAAGGTCCGCAGACATAATAACAAATGGAAACAAAAAAAGCAAATTTTACAAGACAAATCTAATATGTAATGTTATAATAACGTATAAAAATGCGTGCATTTATAATTACGTAATTATTTTTTAGTGTAAACAGAGGAAAACAATATGGATAAGAGTGCATTAAAAGACAAAAGACGTGAAACCGTTATCGGCCTTCTGAAGGGCATGAGCATCAGAAAGGATACAGACGGCGGGTTTGAAAAGGACGATGTCTACGGCTGCATTCAGGAACTATGCAACCTTTACGAAGATCACATCACGGAGCTGGAGAGCAACTACGAAGCTGAGATCTCTGAACTGACAAAGAGATACCAGAAGTATGACGAGAACAACGAGCTCTACGTCAGTCTGATACTCGAGGCCAAGAAGAGCAGTAACGAAATAATCAACCAGGCCAAGACTGAGGTCGATGAGATTCTCAAAAACGGAAAAGAGAAGATCAGGGTTCAGGAAGAGCAGCTTGAGCAGTTCCGTGCCGACAGCGAGAAGGAAAGAGAATCCATTGCTGAAGAGCTGAAGGCCAGCAAGGAAGTTGCTGAAGCAGAGAAGGCTGCCATGAAAGTCGAGATGGAAGCCGAGAAGGAGAAGCTCGAGGCCACTAAGAATAAATACAGACAGCAGATCACCGCGATGGAAGACGAGTTCGCTGAGATCAAGACGAACATCCTCAGAACGTCGGCAAGACTTGACAGCCTGAAAGCACAGACTGAGGAACTGTCCCCATCAATCGACTGGGAAGTTGAGGAAACTGATATTGAAGTAGAAGTTCCTGACGCGGATGTCGAAGTTGAGGAATTTGCTGAGGCAGAAGCCGTTATTCCGGCAGAAGAAGAACCTGCAGAGGAAGCTCCTGAAGAAGAAGCGCCTGCAGCAGCAGTGCCGGTCATAGATGAATCAGAACTGCCGGAAGCAGTAAAGTCAATCGAACTGGTTCTGGACGAACAGTTCGAGGAGCCGGTTGAAGCCCAGGTCGAGGCACCGGCCGAGGAAGAAGCACCAGCTGAGGAAGCTCCTGCAGAGGAAGCACCTGCTGAAGCTGAAGATCTCTTCGCAGATTCATTCCTGAAGGATGACCTCTTCAACATAGTGGAGCCTGAAGGCGACGATGTAGCGAAAGTAGAGCAGGCCCTCGGCGATGTACCTGCAGAAGCAATTGAGCCGGCGGGTGAGCATGAGGCGACAGTTGAGGAGCTCCTGGCAAGCATGGACGCCCTGACAGATGTTGACGGAGTGGCTGAAGCGGGTGAAGTAGCAGACGGCGTAGACGATCTGCTCGACGAAATCTCATTCGATGATCTGATCGAAGAAGGTACTGAAAAACTCGATGCTGTTGCAGAAGAAGTAACCGAACCAGTTGCGGAAGTCGCAGCAGAAGCAGTTGAAGCCGCAGCACCGGAAGAGATTTCATTCGACAGCCTTGAAGCACTTTTCAAAGATGAACAGTAAAACAGTAAAGACAGACAAATAGACGGTGGGTACGCGGCGCAGTAGTGTCGCGTACTTTATTAATCCACCGGAGGAAAGAGCCATGGAATCATTAAAAGAAAAAATACTTACGGAAGGCGATGCAATAGGGACGGAAATAGTAAAAGTCGACGGTTTTCTGAACCACCAGATCGATGTCAAGTTTCTGGAGGAGATCAGCGAGGAGTTCAGGAGAAGGTTTGACGGAGTGGAAGTCGACAAGATTCTTACCGTTGAAGCAAGCGGAATAGCCATAGCTTGCATGTGCGCGCCGCTGTTCGGATACCCGCCTGTTGTCTTTGCAAAAAAAGCAGCACCGAGCACCATGAACGAAGGGTTCTACGAAGCGGAGGCGAAGTCCTTCACGAAGGGAACAGTATCGAAGCTCAAGGTTGCCGAGAAGTTCGTCAACGAGGGAGAGAGAATTCTGATCATCGACGACTTCATGGCGAGCGGCGAGGCTTCGGCGGCTCTGGCAAGGATAGCTGAAGAAGCGGGAGCTGAAATCGTCGGCATAGGAGCCGTAATAGAGAAGGGATTTCAGGGTGGCTCCGACAGACTCCGCGAGATGGGATACAGAGTTGAATCCCTGGCGGTAATAGATAAAATCGAAGATGGAGTCATCACTTTCAGATAGATAATATGGACGATTACAAAGTAGATTTTCACATACATACAACAGCATCCGACGGTGAAGCGACGCCGACCCAGATCGTGAAGCGGGCCAAGGAACTGGACTATGACATAATAGCCATAACCGATCACGACAATACGGACGGCATAGCCGAGGCGAAGATTGCGGCTGAAGCGGTGGACATAAGACTGATCCCCGGAATAGAAATCGCCGTGGTCACCGAGGAGGACACGGGACTCCACATGCTCGGCTACAACATCGATGTCGATAATGAGGAGCTCAAGGAGTTCCTGGCTGAGATGATCGCGCGCCGCAAGGAAAGGAACGAGCAGCTCTTTGAGGCTCTGAGGGAACTGGGATATGATATTTCGGCAGGGGATGTCGAGATGGGAAAGAACGAGTTCCTCGGAAAGCCACAAATAGCCAAAGCGCTTGTAAGCAAAGGCTGCATAAAGGATGAGCGGCAGGCATACGGCAAGGAAATCCTCGGAAACGCCAGATGCCGGCAGGTGAGAAAAGTCAAACCTCTGGCAAAGGACGCGATGAAGGTAATAAAGGACGCCGGAGGAACGCCGGTGCTGGCCCATCCGATTCAGACCCGGGGCATAGGAAGGCCGGGAAGCGAGGAGTTTTACAGGAACATCGACAGAATCATCGGAAGGCTCAAGAAGCAGGGACTCAAAGGACTTGAATGTTTCCATCCCGATCAGAACTTCGAGCAGTCAATGAGATTTGTGGAGATGGCCGAGAAGTATCACCTTCACATAACACAGGGATCGGATTTTCACGGAAAAGATTTAGCTCAGGCAGAAAAGACAGCAAATGAGAGGAGAAAATGATGAAGATATATAACACACTGACAAGAAGAAAAGAGGAGTTCGTACCGCAGGAGGAAGGCAAGGTCAAAATGTACGTCTGCGGACCTACCGTGTACAATTTCTTTCACATAGGAAACGCCAGACCTTTCGTAGTATTCGATACCATGAGAAAGTATCTCGAGTACAGAGGCTACAAGGTCAAGTTCGTTCAGAACTTCACCGACGTTGATGACAAGATCATAAACAGAGCAAAGGAGGAAGGCGTAAGCGCGGGAGAAATCTCCGAGAAGTACATCGAGGAATACTTCAAGGACGCGGCGGCTCTGAACGTCAAGAAGGCGACAGTTCATCCTAAGGTAACTGAGACCATGGATGATATTATTAAATTCGTTGCGGATCTCATCGACAAAGGATACGCCTACGAAGTTGACGGAGACGTGTACTACAGAACGAGAATGTTCGACGGCTACGGCAAGCTGTCGGGAAAGAACGTCGACGAGCTTCGTCTGGGCGCCAGCGAGAGAACCGCGGCGGCTGACGATGAGAAGAAGGAAGATCCACTCGACTTCGCCCTCTGGAAGGCGCGCAAGGATGATTCGGAAATCGCGTGGGAATCCCCTTGGGGAATGGGACGTCCGGGTTGGCACATAGAGTGCTCGACAATGTCAAAGAAGTATCTGGGCGACACCCTCGACATTCACGCAGGCGGCGAAGACCTTCAGTTCCCGCATCATGAAAATGAGATAGCCCAGTCCGAGGCGCACAACGGCAAGCAGTTCTCAAACTACTGGATGCACAATGGATACATCAACATCGATGGCGTCAAGATGAGCAAGTCTCTGGGCAACTTCAAGACAGTCCGCGATCTGCTTACACAGTATGACGGCGAAGTTCTGAGGTTCCTCATCCTCAGCGGACACTACAGAGGACCGATCGACTTCAATCCGGAGATCCTTACTCAGTCGCAGAACGGTCTGAAGAGAATGCGCAACGCCAAGTCAAACCTGAAGCACCTGATGGCTAACGGAGCCGACGGCGACATGACGGCCGAAGAGGCAAAGGCAGTCGAGGGTTTCGACGAGTACAGACAGAAATTCATCGAGGCCATGGACGATGACCTCAACACTGCTGACGCTATTTCAGCGGTATTCGAGCTCGTAACGGCCATCAATACAGCAGCCGGAGCGAACGCCACCAAGGCTTATGCAAAGGCAGCAATGGACATTCTGATGGAACTGGCGACGGTACTTGGACTCCTTCAGCAGGACATAGAAGAAAAAGTTGAGATAGAGCCTGAGATCCAGGCGCTGATCGATGAGCGTCAGGCCGCGAGAAAGGCGAAGGATTACGCCCGCGCCGATGAGATCAGAGACCAGCTGGCGGCTCAGGGAATCACTCTTAAGGATACGCCGCAGGGCGTTCAGGTAATCAAAAACTGACGTTATGGATGACAGCAAGATCAGACAGCTAAATACGGATGTGCTGGCGTACATCGGAGACTCAGCGTATGATCTTTATGTTCGTGAGATGGTTTTGGAGAGCGGCAAGCTCAGGGCTTCGAGTCTGCACAGGACAGTTACCGGATACGTCAACGCCCACGCTCAGGCGGACGCAGTGCGCGGCATGCTGGATGAGCTGACTGATGAAGAGCAGCGGCTTGTAAAGCGCGCGCGGAATCACAAGGTCAGCTCCAGAGCGAAGAATTCGGATCCGCGCACATACAAGTGGGCTACGGGTTTCGAAGCGCTTGTCGGATACCTGTATCTGATTGGAGAAGAGGACAGACTCACATGGGTCATGAACAGGGCAGTGGAGATTATAGATGGCAAATAGGTACAAGAAAAAAAGGGAAGTCAGAAACAAGTCAAAGGACTGGCTGACGGATTACTATCAGACGGGACGCCAGTGGGACAAGGAAAACCGCGAGCGGCGTGAGAAGGAAGGCCAGAAGGAAGAGAAGGGACTCAGGAACCTGAACTCCTTCGAGCTGGGCTGCATTATCATTATCGCCCTCGCCCTAATTGGCATGTTCATTAAGTACTTCATTCTCGGCCACGGGTTCTGGACCCCGGGCATGTAAATCTCCTGTTCTGATAAGAAGGATAAAGTTATGAGCAAAGCAGATGTTTTATTCGTAAATATGTGCCGGGACATTCTGGACAACGGTTTCTCGACAGAAGGGCAGACCGTGCGCGCCAGATGGGAGGACGGAAGCCCGGCCCACACAATCAAGCAGTTCGGCGTTGTGAACAGATATGATCTCCGCGAGGAGTTCCCGGCTCTGACGCTGCGGCCGACCTACATCAAGAGCGCTGTAGATGAGATGCTCTGGATATGGCAGAAGAAATCCAACAGAATCGCCGATCTGAACAGCGGCGTATGGGATGAGTGGACCAGCGAAGACGGTACGATCGGCAAGGCATACGGTTACCAGATGGGTCTGCCGTACAAGTTCGGCCAGGGCGAGATGGACCAGGTTGACAATGTAATCTGGCAGCTGAAGAACACGCCGTACTCCAGGCGCATCCTGACCAACATGTACAACTTCGCAGACCTAAGCGAGATGGGTCTTGAGCCGTGCGCCTACAGCATGACGTTCAACGTCACCCGCGAGGAAGGCGGCGGAGCCGAAGGCAAAGGCGGCAGCGGACGGTTCGTCCTGAACGGCATTCTGAACCAGAGGTCCCAGGACATCCTGGCGGCCAATAACTGGAACGTAGTTCAGTACGCTGTGCTGATTCACATGCTTGCGCAGGTCACGGACATGATTCCGGGTGAGCTGGTGCATGTAATCGCCGACGCCCATATATACGACAGGCATGTGGACATCATCCGCGAGATGATTGAGCGCCCGCAGTATCCGGCGCCTAAGTTCAGCCTGAATCCTGAGGTCAAGGATTTCTACGACTTTACGACCGACGACATAAAGATAACTGATTACAAGAAGAACCCGCAGATCAAGAACATTCCGATCGCCGTATAAGCAAAGGCAGACGGGCTGCGGACAAAGGAGATAAAAGTGAACGCGATAGTTGCTACAGACAGAAACTGGGGAATCGGCAAGAACAACGACCTTCTGGTCCACCTGCCGGGCGACCTGAAGTACTACAAGCAGAAGACACTGGGCAAGTGTGTCATCTTCGGGCAGAAGACACTGGAATCACTTCCGGGCGGAAGGCCTTTGCCTAAGAGGGATCACATCGTTCTGAGCGATGACCCTAAATTCACCGCGGAGCCGCGGGAGGGCTTTGCATGCGACATATGCCACTCGAAGGACGAAGTCCTGGAGCTGGCCGCGGAGTATGAAGCGGCTGCCAAGACTCTGGGAGAAGATCCGACCGAAGCGGTTTTCATCTGCGGAGGCGCCTCCATCTACGAGCTCTTCTTCGATGAGTGCGACGCTTTCTATGTAACGAGAATTGATGAAGTGTTCGACGCTGACAGATTCTTCCCGAATCTGGAGGATAAGGGTTTCATCGTAACGTGGGAGTCCGAGGAGCAGACAGACGAGGCAACGGGAATCAGATACACCTTCCGTAAGTACGAGCGGGGTTAAGAGATGTCCGAGATAATAGCGGGAAGAAACGCAGTGCTGGAGGCTCTCAAATCCGGCCGCGAGATAGAGAAAATAAACATACAGAAGACAGGTGACGGGGAGCATCCGTCCGGATCAATCAAGCAGATTATCGCAAAGGCAAAGGAAGCGAAGATTCCTGTATATCACAGCGACAAGGCTTTCATGGATAAGCTGCTGGACGGGGCCAAAGTCAACTGCCAGGGCGTAATCGCGACGGCTTCGGACTTTTCCTACTGCAGCGTGGACGACATGCTGGCGCTGGCGGAGGAAAGAGGAGAGAAGCCGTTCCTTATCATATTGGATGGTCTTGAAGACCCCCACAATCTTGGCGCGGTCATCAGAACAGCCGAGTGCGCCGGAGCTCACGGCGTGATTATTCCGAAGCGCAGAAGCGTTTCGGTCAACGAGACTGTGCTCAAGACCAGCGCGGGCGCGGCTGAGCACATGCTCTGCGCGAGAGTGACCAACATCGGCAGGACCATAGATGAACTGAAAGAGAAGGGCGTGTGGATCTACGCCTGCGACATGGGGGACTGCCTCGTGTACGATCAGGACATGACGGGATCTGCTGCCTTTGTAATAGGAAGCGAAGGATACGGAATCAGCCGTCTGGTGCGCGAGAAGTGCGACTTTGT
>CADAHK010000052.1 GCA_902787725.1 uncultured Eubacteriales bacterium
AGCAATATTCCCACACCCAGCATTGCGATGAATGCCGCTGCCATATATGATAAAAACATCACGCTGATATACATTAGTCCGCCTTTATAATGATTTGACACTCGTTAACATATTCAGCTTCATTTTCTCTGTCCCACGGTCCGTGAATCGCGCTCAGCCTGCCTTTGCCTTCCGTTTCATATCCGTTGGCCTTCAGCCAGTCCATTACGACTGCGAACCCCTCCTCAAAGGAATCAAAAGGTCCCTGATGCATGTAACAGGCCGCCGTGACCTCCGGTACTTCAAAGAAACGGTATGAGTCTGAAGGACTGTCACTACCCATTTTGTCCACCAGGTCGCTATAGATGACATGCATGGTTCCGTCGGCGTTTCGTCTGACCGGATATCCGAAGTAGTTGTAGTCTTCGCCTATCTCCGGTACCGTTACGCCCGGATTGTCAGCTTCCATTTCGAGCTGAAGATCATAGAGCTCATTCTCGTCCGTCTCGGGATTGAAAAAGTCCATCAGACTGTTTACGTCGTACTCTGCTCTGTAGACGATGTGGGCGGGGATTTTCCTTATGGTTACGTCAGCCATGATTATCTCTCCTTCTTCAATGCTGATACGATATGCCGTTCTTCTCCTTCGAAGTACGTGCATACAGGATCGATATCGGAGAAGTCTTCCGGATGCTCATGAGCCGCCTTGAAGATATCCTCATTAAAAACGACGAAGTTCGCCAATTTGCCCTCTTCCAGGGAACCCATTATATCGTCCCAGCGCATTCTCTCAGCGTTGATCATGGTGTATCCATGAATGAGCTGCTCAACTGACAGCTTGCCGTCAGCAGGCGGGCGCACGCTTCCCGGATACTTCACCGGATCGATCGGCACCCAAGGGTCTACTCTTGTCATTGCAACCTGCATGCCGACCATCGGATTTGCGCGGGACGCCTCCTGATAGCTGAATACGTCGCTGGAGAATCCGACTTTGCCGCCGTCTTCAATGACCTTGTGGAAATCATGCATGGTGTTCCAGCGTTCCTGGCCAAGGAACGGTATTGCTCCCTCTCCGAAGTAACCGCCGGCCCAGTGTGTGGAATAGTCGATGTAAATGCCCAATTCCCTGACGCGCTTGATATCATCCGGGTGGATGATTTCGCAGTGAGCCAGCGTAACCTTTATGCACCAGTCATCACCGCAGATCTTCTGAGCTTCCTCGACCGCGTCGCACATGAGCCTGAACGCTCCGTCGCAGATGGTGTGAACATGGAAGTCCAGTTTTTCCTCATTCAGTCTTACCATGACGTCACGCATTTCCTCCATGGTCGCGTAAGCCTCGCCGCAGTTAGTGCCCGTCGGATCGTTGTGGAAAGGTTCCGTACTCAGACAGTCTCCCATCTCGTTTGTGCCGTCTATAAAGAACTTTACAACATCGCACTTGATGTGATCTGTGCCGAACTCCTTCTGCCACCTTTTGGCCGTAGCGATGGATTCTTCAAGATCCTTGACATCAGATAGGATGCTGGAGCCTTCATAGTACATTCCGAGTTCGCCCTTCTGATCCAGGTCATAGATGTATCTGAAGTTCTCGTCTCCTTCGGTGAAGCCGTCCATCATGGCCATGATTCCGTACTGTCTGAAGTAATCGAACAGCGGCTTTGACATGTTGTCGTTCATTATTGACTCAGGTCTCCAGCCTATTGCCTCAAAAATGCCGTTGTCGCCTTCGTAAACGGACTCCAGGCACCATCCGGTGTACTCGCCGTTTTCATCCTTTTTGAACTCCGGTTCTCCAATCGGACTGTCACTATGCGGCACGCCGTTTTCATCCATCAGCATCTCAAGCGCCACTGTGTTGTAGCAGCATGCGTGATCTCCGAAATCCTGAATTCTAGCCGGTCTGTCGCTGATGATCTTGTCGAAGTCCTTCCTGTTCGGACCTTCTTCGCCGAATGTCTCTGTGAAGTAGCTTTCGTAGTAGAAGTAAGGTCTGTCCTCTTTAGGATACTTCTTCGCGCACTCCTCAATGTTTTTGAAGAGCTGTTCCTTATCCATTGTCAGCGGCCCTCTGACGCACCAGTATGTCTTTGATACTGTTGCCGGATGAGTGTGCCCGTCCAGAAGCCCCGGAATGACGGTTTTTCCCGCGAGGTCAATTACCTCGGTATCGGCCCCTGCAAGTGCCTTTGCGCCGTCGTTATCGCCAACAAAGGCGAGCTTCTTTCCGTCGACAGCCATCGCCTCGGCCCAGGGCATGTCAGGGTTTTCTGTGTAGATTTTTCCGTTGATAAGTATTTTATCTATAGCCATATCATTCTCCCTTGTGAGTTGTCTGCTCTATTCTTCAAATGTCATCTCAGGCGGCAGTTCCTTGAAGCCCTTGGTCTTTACGGCCAGATAAATCAGGCCTATAAGCAGCCATATGCATCCTAAAATCTTGGCTCCTTTGCCGACAAAGATAAATGCGATGGCCAATGCCACAGCTCCGATTCCCGGAACGATCAGGTACATGATCTTGTTCTTTGCGCCTTCGCGAAGCCCTTTATGCTTGTAGAAGTGCAGTACAACTGAGAGGTTTACCATTATGAATCCGAGGATGCATCCGAAGGATACCAGCTCCGCAGCGCCGATGAGGTTGTCTGCGTAGAAGATACCAGTACATCCGATGATGGATACCAGAATGATATTCTTGACCGGCGTGTTCCACTTCTTCGATACAGATCCGAAGAACTTCTTCGGCAGGATGTTGTCACGACCCATGCCGAGCAGAATTCTCGAAACTGCGCCCATGCCGGCCATGGCGCATACAAATGACGCGAATTCATCGACTACGAAGAAGACGTCAGCGGCCCATCCGTATCCTATGGCAGGATAAAACTCATAAATGCCGACATCAGGATCTTCAATCAGTGTATTCGCTTCAGGCCATGCAACATTAAGCGCATAGGCTGTAATGAAGAACATTATGCCCGCTCCGACGCACACTCCCATGATTGCCGGCGTCATGACCTTATCCGGATCCTTTGTTTCTTCCGCCATCGTCGTAACCGCGTCGAATCCTACGAAGGATACGCACAGAATTGCGGCCGCGTTCAGCACAGCTGTCATATTGAATGTATCAGGGTTTACGATAGCCCTTGAACTGAACAGCGAAAGTCCGTCCGTGCCGCACACGTACATAATGCAGAGAATGATTGTAACAATTGTGAAAATGATCTGCGCAGCGATGATGATCGAGTCGATAATTGACGCTGTTTTAACTCCAACTATGTTGAATATCGCTCCCAGAGCCGCGCATCCGACTACGATAACCCATACAGGCAGTGCCGGGAAGTACTCATTTACGTATATTCCGATCAGCAGATAACAGACCATCGGCAGAAGCAGATAGTCCAGCAGCATTACCCAACCGGTCAGAAAGCCTATATGCGGCTGAACCGATTTGTTTACGTAAACGTAAGCGGATCCCGCTGTCGGATATTCCTTAACCATTCTGGTGTAACTGTACGCTGTAAAGGTCATCAGTACGGTGGCGATCAGAAGCGCCAGCGGATAATGTCCTCCGGTTCCCGAGTCTGCTGTCCATATGCCGTAGTAGTTGAATACTACTGTCGGCGCCAGGTAAGCCAGGCCGAAACCAATCAGAAGCGGTAAACCTAAGGTACGTTTCAGTTCGCCCTGATTTTGTAGTTCATTCATAATATTACCTCCTCCAAAACCAGCATAATTAAATATAAGTACACAAAAATAATAGCACTTTAACGCGTTAACTTCAACAAATAAAGCAGTACAAACCACTCCCTTTATGTGTTAAAATTGTACTGTAAAACAAAGGGAGCAGATAGAAATGAACATACATAACATTGTAAACATCATATGCGGATCACTGGGCGTCTGTGTTCTTATCTTCGGAGCCCTTGTCGGAATGGGCATGATAGGAAATGTCCCGCCAAACAAGGCGGTCGTGTTGTTTCTGCTCGGAGGGATCATCGTTCTCTGGGCCGTTGTTTCATCGCGGAGACACCGTTAAGCTCATGATGCAAAAGCAACAAAAAAAGCCCTGCGCGCGCAGGGCTTTTGTGATTTTTGCATTTATTCTACGATCTCCCAGGTCTTCTTGATCTTTGTGTCAAGAGTTATGCCGAGATCCGCGGCGTAGTTGAAGTACTCGTCCACCTGCTCATCTGTGAGCATGTCGGATGAAATAACGCCTGTCGAGTCGCCGAACTTGTCGTTGATGAACAGCTTCGAGAAGAGATATCCGCCCTGTCCGGTCAGATACATCTCACCAGTCATCTTCGCCCTTTCAAATGACTCGACAAATCCAGGAGCGTTGACGTGCACTTCAACGAGAACTCCTTCATCATTCTTGCGGCCGTATGCCTCTATTACCATGCATCCTGAGTCGAGAGCCATTCCCTCATCAACAAACGACTTTATCTCGTCCTCGTACTTCGGCGCGTGAGGCAGATGGCTCAGAACGAAATCAAACGGAACGATCTTCTGTCCGTTGAACTCCTCTTCCTCATGGCTCAGCAGACCCGCCTCATACAGTGGCTGACAGAAGTCCATGCCCGCTCCCGCGTATTTGAAGTAAGCGTTCTTGCAGCCTTTGAAGTGCGTGTCCGCGTTGAAGCTGTACTGCAGAGGCTCATCATGGCAGTGCTCACGGAACGTGATCCTGCTCTCCATGTAAGGATACTGTCTCGTTATAGGTCTTCCGAAGGCCGGAGTGTTAATAAGTTTTCCCTCTTCAAAGGCAAGAGCCATCTCGCTCATGTCTGTTAGCGCTGTTATAGGCGACCACCAGAATGGCTGGAATCTCTTGGCTATCGCGCCTTCCCAAACGAAGTTGTAGATGGTGTCGCACTTGTCCAGATATCTCATGGCGTACTTTGTTGCCGCGCAGATCAGTCCCGGCGCGGATCCTGTGCCGAAAATGGCCAGCTTTCCGATCTCCTTGAACTTAGGCCCGTATATCTCGAACATGGCTCTGATGCTTCTGTACCAGTTGAGTGTGTCCGGGTCTTCAAATGCGGGTTCTTCGCCTGCCGCGATCGCCGCCTTGCCGAGTTCACTCTCCTCCCACATCTGGCCTAGCGCCGTGGTGCCGGCGTAGTCCTGATAATTGGCCTTGACTATGAGCGCCGCGTCAAGCACGTTCTGAGTGCACTCCAGAGGCAGTCCGTTCAGAATGAGGTCAACTCCTTCCGCTGCTTTAACTATGCTGTCAAGATCATGAGCGTCAACAAAGGCACCCTTTGCCTTTGTCAGTTGAGAAACCAGTGTATCAACCGCCTTCTGATCGTAATCGGCGCAGATGATCTCGCCTACTTCAGGCTCTGCGTCAAGCTTTCTGGCAGCTGTACTCCCCTGCGCTCCGACTCCAAGAACTAAAATTTTCTTCATTCTTTCACCTCAATTCGTTAAATATATGCCTGATCGAAGTTTATTACGACTTCGTACTGTACTCCTTCTTTCTTGACCGCATCCTCGAGACGCTGTCTTATTTCACTTTTATCTGTCTTTATACCCGGCGTCAGCACCAGATCGAATATTATATTAGTGTGCGACTTCCCCGGAACTACGCGCAGATCGTGGTAACTCTCCACCCCATCCATGTCCATTATTGCCTTTGCGATAACACTCTGCATTTTGATTCTGATCGGATCATTGACCACCACCGGATCCATGTGACACGCTGCGTTTATGTTCATCTTCTGCTGCAGCTCCTGCTCAATCTGATCTATCACATCATGTATTTCCAGAATATCGCCTCTGGAATCCACCTCTGCGTGGAATGACGCGAAGGTCCTTCCCGGACCGTAGTTGTAGATGACCAGATCGTGTACTCCTATGACCTCCGGATGCGCCATTATTATCTCATGAATCTCATCGACAGTCTCTCTGTCAGGAGGTTCACCCAGGAGAGGACTTATTGTCTCCTTTATGAGCATGACTCCGGAATACAGAATGAACAGTGATACTATGCATCCCATGTAACCGTCCAGATCCAAGCTCGCGAAATGATGGATAAGCATTCCGATTACGATAATTATACTTGTAATTACGTCGTTTCTGTTATCCGTTCCCGCAGCGATCACCGGCAGTGAGTTGATGTGTTTCCCTGTAGCTATGGTGAACAGGGCCTGTGAGCCTTTGAGGATTATTGCAAAGAGCATAAAGCCTACCATGAGCCAGGAAAAGTCTGTCGGCTGAGGATTAATGCACTTGTCGATCGAGTTCTTCAGCAGCTCAGCTCCGACTATGAGAACTATGGCTGAAACAACCAGGCTGCAGAGATACTCGACCCTGGCGTGCCCGTAAGGATGATCCTTGTCTGCAGGTTTCCGGGCGATTCTCGCGCCTATGAGAGTTATCAGGGCCGCTACTGAATCGGCCATGTCGTGAGCCCCGTCGGCAACGACAGCAATCGAATGAATCGCCAGGCCGAGCACGATTTTGATAACACAAAGCACGCTGTTGACTATGATCCCCAGCGTTCCAGTAAGCCTGGTATATCGTCCCCTGACTTCAGGGTCCTTGTAGTTCTCGTAATCCTTTACGAATGTTTTCCAGAGAAATTCTTTCATGCTCAGTATTCCTTGACGGATATATTATATATCCAAAAAGCGAAAGAGACAAAGCACGAATGCCTTGCCCCTTCCGAATCTAGTCCAATTTGCATGGATTATTTGCTGAGATAATCATCCATGGATGCCGCGGCTACCTTGCCTGCGCCCATGGCCTTGATTACTGTGGCAGCGCCTGTTACCGCGTCGCCGCCGGCGAATATGCCGTCACGGTTGGTTGCGGCTCCGTCGTCCGTACCGATTCCGCCCCTCTTGTTAGCTTCGAGCTGATCGGTAGTGTCGAGGATCAGAGTGTTCAGCTTCGTGCCGATGGACATGATGACCATGTCAACCGGAACCTCGAAGTTGGATCCTTCGATCGGAATAGGTCTGCGGCGTCCTGAAGCATCAGGCTCACCCAGCTCCATCTGAACGCATTCAATTGCTCTGACGTTGCCGTCTTCATCACCGAGGATCTGTACCGGGTTGTGCAGCAGTTTGAAGATGCAGCCCTCTTCGATAGCGTGGTGTACTTCCTCAGCTCTTGCAGGGAGTTCCTCCATGCTTCTTCTGTAGATTACGTACACTTCCTTGGCGCCCATTCTCTTGGCGCATCTGGCAGCATCCATCGCTACGTTTCCGCCTCCTACAACAGCAATTCTGTCGCCGTGCATTATAGGAGTATCGTATTCAGGCAGGTATGCCTTCATCAGGTTTATTCTGGTCAGATACTCATTGGCTGAGCAAACGCCAATCAGGTTCTCACCAGGAATGTTCATGAACGACGGCAGTCCTGCGCCGGTGCCGATGAATACGGATTCGAATCCTTCTTCCTTCATGAGCTCATCGACTGTGATCGCTCTTCCTACAACTGCGTCAGTTACGAACTTAACGCCCTTTGCTTCGAGCTTTGCAACTTCGGCCGCAACGATTTCCTTAGGAAGTCTGAACTGAGGGATTCCGTAAACGAGTACGCCGCCTGTCTTGTGGAGCGCTTCGAATACTGTAACCTCATAGCCTTTGTTAACAAGATCGCCTGCGCATGCCAGTCCGGCAGGACCTGCGCCTATGATGGCTACCTTGTGGCCGTTTGACTCAACCGGCGGAATTTCTTCATCGCCGTAGTGAGCAGCGTGCCAGTCAGCAGCGAATCTCTCGAGTCTTCCGATCGCAACCGGTTCACCCTTTGCGCAGCGTGTGCAAACGCCCTGGCACTGGTTCTCCTGAGGACATACTCTGCCGCAGATTGCAGGCAGTGATGAATCCTCTGAAATGATCTGATAAGCTTCCTCGAATTCACCGATCGCGATCTGCGCGATGAAGTCAGGAATCTTGATGTTTACAGGGCATCCGCCAACACATGGCTTCTTGCGGCACTTGAGGCATCTCATTGCCTCGTTGATTGCCATTTCCTCTGTATATCCTTCTGCAACTTCCAGGAAGTTGTGATTACGTACATCCGGTTCCTGTTCAGGCATCGGATTCTGGTTCAACTTGATGTTAATCATTGTAACGAACACCTCCTGTCAATCTGCATACGTGAGCTCTGTCTTCTGCTTCCTGGTCTTTGTAATAATTTGATCTCTTGATGAGGTCATCCCAGTCAACGAGTGATCCGTCGAACTCAGGACCGTCTACGCATACGAACTTGGCAGTCAGTGACGCAATTGAGTGGATGCCGTAGTCCTGGGCCATCTTGCATGTGAATTTCATCATCATCGGAGGGCCTACCGCTACGATTTCATCATATTCTTTACCTGACTCGATGAGCTCCTTGAGCTTGTCAGTTGTAAAGCCTTTTTCTCCGTATGTTCCGTCGTCTGTCATCATGTAGAGGTTATCTACACCGGCTCTGAATTCATCTTCGAGGATTACCAGATCCTTGCTCTTGTAACCGCAGATCATGTCGACCTCAACGCCGTGGTCGTGCATTCCGCATGCGAGAGGATACGCGAGAGCGTTTCCTGTACCGCCGCCGACAACACAGACCTTCTTGAGTCCGTCCATTTCAGTCGGTTTGCCGAGAGGGCCGACTACATCCATGAGGTATTCACCCTCCTGCAGCTGTGACATGAGCATTGTAGTTCTGCCAACTGCCGCGAAGATCAGGTCGATAGTGCCTGCCTCTGAGTCATGGCCTGCCATGGTCAGAGGAATTCTTTCACCGTATTCGTCTGTAATCAGTATTACGAACTGTCCCGGTTTTGCCTTGCGAGCTACGAGAGGAGCTTCAATAACAAGCCAGAACATGTTGTCGTTCAACTGTCTTCTTTTAACTACTTTAAACATTGAATCTACTCCTTTCTTAGTTATTCTCAAGGCCCTTCTTCTGCTGGATCAGTTTCCTGTATCTTTCAGCCGCAAATTTCTCTGCTTCGCTGAAGAGCTGTTCAGCTCTCTCAGGATTCTTCAGCTTCAGTGAGTTGTATCTTACTTCTCCCATGAGGAAGTCTTCGTAATCCTCTGTTGGAGGAGCACTGTCAACGGAAAGCGGATTCTTCTTCTCTGCGATAGCCGCAGGGTTGTATCTGAGAAGGTTCCAGTATCCTGCTCTGACTGCTTCCTTCATTTCGAGCATTGCCTTGTTCATGCCCTTCTTGACTCCGTGGTTGATGCAAGGCGCGTAGCAGATGATCAGTGATGGTCCGTCATATGCTTCAGCTTCCTTGATTGCCTTCAGAGTCTGTGCAGGGTTGGCGCCCATGGCTACCTGAGCTACATATACGTAACCGTAAGCGATTGCAATCTGAGCCAGGTTCTTCTTTGTTACAGCCTTACCTGCGGCTGCGAACTGGGCAACAGCGCCTATAGGAGTTGACTTGGATGACTGTCCGCCTGTGTTGGAGTAAACTTCTGTATCGAATACGAGAACGTTTACGTTTTCGCCTGAAGCGAGGACGTGGTCGAGACCGCCGTAACCGATGTCGTAAGCCCATCCGTCACCACCGAATATCCACATTGATGGCTTAGGGAGCATATCCTTGTTTTCAACTACGTACGCTGCGTCTTCATCCGCCTTGCCTTCGCAGACAGCAACGAGCTCATCACCCATCTTGCCCGCGCACTCAGCGCATTCCATGTTGTCCAGCCATGCCTTTGCAGCGGCTTCGAATTCAGGCTTTTCAGCCAGTCTCTCGACTGCGTGCTGCATTTCGACTCTTCTCGCCTTCATTGCTACGGCCATGCCGTATCCGAATTCAGCGTTGTCTTCAAAGAGTGAATTTGCCCATGCAGGTCCCTTGCCTTCCGGATTAACCGTGTATGGTGAAGCCGGTGCTGACAGACCCCAGATGGATGAGCATCCTGTCGCGTTGGCGATGAACATTCTGTCTCCGAACAGCTGTGTTACCAGCTTGGCGTATGGAGTTTCTCCGCATCCCGGGCAAGCGCCTGAGAACTCAAGCAGCGGCTGCAGGAACTGTGACTTCTTGACATTTTCGTCGCTTCCGAGTTCCTTCTTGGTTCCAACCTTGTGGAAGAGGAAGTCGAAGTCTTCCTGTGCTGCGTCCTGATTGGTTTCGCCGTCGACCATCTCGAGGGCTTTCTTTCTTGCAGGACATACTTCTGCGCAGGATCCGCATCCGGTGCAGTCCAGAGCGCTGATTCCGATTGCGAATGACTTTGTCTCGTCATCCTTGTAAGGAATCTTCATGCCTTTGTATTCAGCAGCTTCTTCAGCATCCATTACGAACGGTCTGATTACAGCGTGAGGACATACATATGAGCACCAGTTGCACTGCATGCACTTGCTTGCGTCCCACTGAGGAATGTCAATCGCGATTCCTCTCTTTTCGAAAGCGGCTGTTCCTGACGGAACCATTCCGTTTGCCAGACCTTCAAATGCCGATACAGGTACATCATCACCGTACATGCCGTTTGTCGGCTTGAGGATGTTGTTGATGTAGTCTGTGTGGAGCTTGCATCTTCCTTCAGCAAGAGTCTTAGGGATATCGCCTTCAGCATTTGCCCACTCAGCAGGAACTTCTACCTTGTGAACGCTGTTCACGCCGGCGTCTACTGCTGCGCAGTTCATGTCAACGATATTCTGACCCTTACGTCCGTAAGTCTTGTTGATTGCTTCCTTCATGTATTTAACTGCATCGTCGATCGGCAGAATGTTTGCCAGCTTGAAGAATGCAGCCTGCAGAACTGAGTTGGTTCTGCTGCCGAGGCCGAGATCCTTGGCGATTGTAACGGCATCGCATGTGTAGAAGTTGATGTCGTTCTGCGCGATGAATCTCTTGACGTTTCCAGGGAGCTTCTCTGACAGTTCATCGTCGCTCCAAGGGCAGTTCAGAAGGAATGTGCCGCCCTTCTTGACGTCTTCGACCATGTAGTATCTTTCCAGATAAGCTGCCTTGTGGCATGCTACAAAGTCAGCCTGCTTTACATAATATGTTGAACGTATAGGTTCGTCTCCGAATCTCAGGTGGGAAATTGTTACGCCGCCTGACTTCTTTGAGTCATACTGGAAGTATGCCTGAGCGTACTTGTCAGTGTTGTCACCTATGATCTTTACGCTGTTCTTGTTTGCTCCCACTGTTCCGTCAGCTCCAAGGCCCCAGAACTTGCATGCTACTACGCTCTTAGGAGCAACGTCAGGGTTCTCGCTTCCCTTGATTGACAGGTTTGTAACATCGTCTTCGATTGAAAGAGTGAACTCAGGCTTTGGTTCATCAGACCAGAGGTTCTCGTATACTGCCAGCACGTCACCCGGCTGTACGTCCTTTGAACCCAGTCCGTATCTTCCTCTTGCGATGAATCTGTCTTCAAAAGCGGTTCCCTTGAGCGCTGATACGACGTCGAGGTAGAGAGGCTCGCCGAGAGCTCCCGGTTCCTTCGTTCTGTCGAGAACAGCGATCTTCTTGACTGTCTCAGGGATTTCAGCTACGAAGTGCTTAGCTGAGAACGGTCTGTACAGTCTTACTGAGATGAGACCGACCTTCTTGCCCTTTGCGGTAAGATAATCAACTACTTCCTCTGCGCAGTCACAGATGGAACCCATTGCGATCATTACTTCCTCCGCGTCAGGAGCGCCGTAGTATTCGTATGGCTTATAAGGCTTTTCTCTCTCAACTCTCTCGCTTACTCTGTTCATGCAGTCTATGATGACATCGATCTGTTCTTCATAGTTCTTGTTGCATGCTTCTCTGTGCTGGAAGAAAGTCTCAGGCTGTTCAGCTGAACCTAATGCGTGCGGATGGTTAGGATTGAGGGCGTTCGCCTTGAATCTCTTAACAGCATCCATGTCGAGCATTTCCTTCAGTTCGTCATAGTCCCATGTGTAGATCTTCTGCTGCTCATGGGATGTTCTGAAACCGTCGAAGAAGTGAAGTACAGGAACTTTACCTTCGATTGCTGAAAGATGAGCAACCGCGGCCAGGTCCATTACTTCCTGAGGGCTTCTTGATGACAGCATTGCAAAACCTGTCTGTCTGCATGCCATTACGTCGGAGTGGTCTCCGAAGATGTTAAGAGCGTGTGTTGAAATAGCTCTTGCGGCAACGTGGATTACCGTAGGGGTCTCCTCTGCTGCCAGTTTATACATGTTAGGAATCATGAGGAGCAGACCCTGTGATGCAGTAAATGTGCTCGTCAGAGCTCCTGCTGTTACAGCGCCGTGTACAGCACCTGCTGCGCCGCCTTCCGATTCCATTTCTACTACTTTGACTTCTTCGCCAAAGATGTTTTTCCTGTTCACTGATGCCCATGCATCTACGTTTTCGGCCATTACGGATGATGGAGTGATAGGATAGATCGCTGCTACTTCAGAGAATGCATATGCAACATGTGCAGCAGCTGTATTGCCGTCCATTGTTTTTCTGGATCTCATGTTTTTCTCTCCTTTCATCCTTAATTAAACTTCTCAATAGCATCGCGCTGGAGATAGTTGTACTCAGGTACTTCTCTCTCTGCCAGCAGACCTCTTGAGCATACGTACTTGCAGACTCCGCAGTTGATGCACTTTTCGTGATCGATTTCAGGGTGTCCGTTCACCATCTCGATAGCGCCCTGAGGACAGTTGTCCGCGCAGTCTCCGCAGCCTATGCAGCCCTTGAAGCAGACTTCCATTCTTCTCTCAGGATCAGCTTCCGACTGGCAAGCCGCCTGCTTGACGCCGATGTACGGTACCATCTGAATCTTGTTCTTAGGACAAGCTCTGAAGCAGTCTCCGCAGCCTACGCACTTGTCTGTATCCACCTTGGCAATTCCGAACTCGACCTTGATCGCGTCATATCTGCAGACCTTGGTGCAGTCTCCGAATCCCAGGCATCCGTACTCGCATACGTCCAGACCGTCGAGATCGACTTTGGCGTCTACGATTTCTGAGCAGCTCTCGAAGCCTTCCTTCTCAAGCTTGCTGTGGCCAACGCCGCCGCCTGTACATCTTACGAGCGCTACAGTTTCCTTGGCCTCTGTGAGATCGTGCAGTGTGTCGACGATGATCTTCTTTCTGCACTTGACGGCACAGGTGATGCATCCGTCGCACTTGCTGTAGTCGATGCGGGCAAATCTTCCGTCGATCTTGTCTCCGCATACCATTTCGATTGCGTCCTTAGGACAAGCCAGAGCGCAGTCTCCGCAGCCTATGCAGCCGTAGCCGCATGCCGCCAGTGTTTCCTTCTCATCTGCTTTTGATGAGCATGGGATGAAGTTAGTTGCATCCGCAGGCACCATCTCGATGATCTCCTGAATGCATCCTGTCAGGCATGCTTCGCATCCGGAACACTTTTCCTTGTCGATAACGACTTCTCCGTCCACCAGAGTCATCGCGTCGAACTTGCATCTGTCGATGCATGTTCCAAGACCAATGCAGCCGTACTGGCACTCATCCTTCGCAAATCCCGCCTTCTTAGCGGCGTCGCAGCTCTCACAGAAAGCTGCAGCGAAGCGTTCCTTTCCTGAAGAGCAGCCTGCGCATTTGACGTGAGCAATCTTTGCTTCCACTTCAACAGGTTCTACTCCCAGGATCTGGGCAATTCCTGCTACTGCCTCGCTGTTGGCCGCAGGACACAGCGTAATCGGACCGCCCTCTGCGATGGCCTCTGCACAGGCCTGACAGGTCGGGTATCCGCAACCGCCGAATCCGCCGCAATCTACGCCCGGCAGGAGCGCAAGAATCTGCTTAGCTGATTCCATTGTCATAGTTTTTCCCTCCACAAATTGAACTAGTTTCCACAAATGTATTCTGTATACATTATCGAACAATTTATTAAGCGCCTCAGTGTTTTGTTAAATAATTAACATAACGCAACACATTACGCGCTTTGTTTATTTTAACACGTTGAGCCTTGCAGTCAAGCGGATTGCGCCTTTTTTCTTGTTCTTTTTTCCGTCCATCAGAATCACTTATCACAGCCATAAAAAAACAGTGCTGCGAACCGTTTTATTTCCGATTCGCAGCAACTAATTGTTAAATAATTAACAGTACCCTGCCCTACTTGTCCATGAGTCCGCTCTTTATGAGCTTTGTCACCATTGACGCTCCGCCGATGAGCCAGACAATGTCGTCCTTCATCAGTATCGTATCTATGTCGGGGCTGACTATAGGCAGAGCTCCCCGCTCTATTCCTATGATAGTTGCGCCGAAGGCCTGTCTGAGCCCGCAGTTTCTTATTGATTTTCTTATGAATCTGGAGTCGCTGTCCAGCTTGATCGGTACGCAGACCAGCTCGCCCTCTTCCGGAACGCCCTCGAACCTCTGACCGTACATGAAATCTTTAAGGGTTTTATCTTCCGAATCGGTGTACCTTATGGCATCGTCCTTTTCCAGAAGTATCGTGCAGGCGTCCACTTCGTCCCACGTGCCCAGCATCTGCAGCACGTCGCCGTACTGTATGTATTCATCAGCGGAAGGCATGTTCACATAGGCGTCCTTACGTATTATGCGTATTATCGTTACGACGAAATCCCTCCTCTTGGTGAAGTCAAATATTGTCTTGTAGAAATCAGGATCCGTTATCTCAAATTCAACGACGTAAAGGGATTCGTCCAGCCACCTGTATGTCCTGTTTCTCGCTCTGTCGCGCTTGGCCTTGGTGAGGGTTCTCTCTGAGAAGTTGGCCACAAACCTCTTCTCCATCGCTATGGTCACTCCGTTGAGCCATGTCGATCTGACTATCAGGATGATCGGGATAGCCGCTATAAGCACCAGAACGACAAACGGAATGAGGAATATCTTCCGCAGCACGAGAGCGACGAAGCATGCGCAGGCTCTAATGGTTATCAGCGGCAGATGGTTGGTCCTGTGCTTCACCCAAAGCTTGTAGTACAGAGTTACGTTCGAGTCGAACATTACGTTGATTACAGGCAGCATTGCGGCGATTATTATGGCCGCTGATATGATATTGCCTGTCATGGACGATCCGACAACTTCATCGATGCGCGGCATCATGTATCTGGTTCCGGCCCAGTACAGCAGGAACAGGATTGACGAGCAGGCGCCTGTCCTTATGCAAATGTTCTTTATGTACTGGTTCCAGTCGCTGTCCAGTGAATCTCTGGTCTGACTTTCCGAAGTGTTCCTTCTGAGCGCCATTTTCGCCTTCTCAGACAGTTTGCTGTTGATGAACTTGTATGCTCTCTCGGAATTCTTTATGAAAATCGGCGTTGCAAAGGCAGTAATCACGGATACGCACACAATTACCGGATAGAGGAAGTCGCTTATGACCCCGAAACTCATTCCCAGCGTCGCCACGATGAATGAAAACTCTCCTATCTGCACCATGCTGAATCCGCCCCTTATTGCCGTGTGAAGAGACTGGCCGGAAAGCAGAATGCCGAATACCGAGAACGTCATCTGTCCCAGAATTACAACTATCGTGATTATTATGATCGGCACAATGTAGTCGATGAGCATTTTCGGAACTATGAGCATTCCCACGGATACGAAGAAAATCGCTCCGAACAGATCCTTTACCGGCTTGATGAGATATCTGATCCTGTCGGACTGAATTGTGCCAGCGAGAATTGAGCCTGCCAGAAACGCGCCCAGAGCTGATGAAAAGCCTATGAGATTGCCGATTACGACCATTCCCATGCAAAGAGCAGCCGAAACAATGAGCACCAGCTCGTCATTGAGAAGCGATGTGATCTTCTTGAGAATCGTCGGAACGAGATATATTCCAATCAGGATCCAGGCCGCCAGATAGATGAGCATTATGATGATCTGCTGGGCCATGGCTACGCCTGATACATTGCGGCCTACTGAGATGGCGGACAGTATTACGAGCATGAAGATGCCTCCGATGTCCTCTATTACCAGTGCGCCAAGGACCATCTGCGCGAACCGCTCACGCATAAGATTGTACTCCTCGTAGGATTTAAGAATAATCATGGTTGAGGACATGGAGATCATGCCGCCCAGGAAGATGCAGTCCATCTTGTCCCATCCCATGAGGGCTCCGATCCCCGCGCCTACGAGAATCATCATGGCCATGACTGTAGCCGCAACGGTGAAGGCGCTGCCGCCGACCTGCCCGAGTTTTTTGAAGCTGAACTCAAGACCGAGTCCGAACATGAGGAATATTACGCCGACATCGCCCCATGCGCTTATATCCGCCTGATCCACAACTGTCGGCAGATAATCGAAATTAGGACTGATAAGAAATCCCGCGACAATATACCCGAGTACTACGGGCTGTTTCAGCTTTCGGAATATGATTGTGACTATGCCGCTTGCGACCAGAATCAGCGCGAGATCGGCAACCATGGATTCAAGATGCAACTCTGTCCCCCTTGCTCAGCCTTCCTGTTGCTTCTTATAATCATTCTACCATATTGATGAGTTTTTCTGTCAGTTTACTTATCTCCTTTCCGAATTCCCC
>CADAHK010000053.1:0-15144 GCA_902787725.1 uncultured Eubacteriales bacterium
GTGACCGTGAGCTCCGGCGCAGGCACGATAACAGGATCCGGTTCCGTCTGGTCTCCCGGATCGCCCTGGTCCGTCTGACCTGCCGCGGCGCCCTGATCAGCCGGAGCGTTCTGGTCCGTCTGGTCTGTCGCGCCGTCCTGCGTACCGGCGGCTTCGAATGTTGCTGCCGGTTCCGCCCCGCCAGACCCGTCAGAGTCCGTCACATCGGCAAAAGCAAAACCCGTCATCGCCATTGCGATGATCAATGCAATTGTTATGGTTTTAATTAATCCGGTTCTCATTCTTCCCCGTCAAAATCCTGATAATCTTCGAAGTCTTCGCTCTTCTTAACGCCTCTTGCCAGCGCCGCGATGATAAGACCTGCGGCTACAGCCAGTCCGGCCTTAAAAAGACCGCTGTTGGTATAGTCTCCATCCTTCTTGGGACCGGTGGACTGGAGTTTTTCGTTCACAGGTTTCTGTTCCCACTTCATGTCATCTTTCATGATCAAATCTCCATTTCATTATAATAAGGAAATTGTAACCTTTCGGCGAGAGATTATCAACTTTTGTTATATAATAAATATATGATTAAGCGCATTAATGATCAAAACGAAATGTCCATCTTCCTGTCGGACGAGTCAAGACGCGCCGGAAATGCCACGGAAATATGTTTTCCGCAGACTGCCGGCGAAATCAGCGCGCTCCTTCGGGAAGATAAAAATACGCCCGTAACGATCCAGGGTGGGCGCACCGGCGTAACTGCCGGCGCCGTTCCCGAGTCCGGAATCGCGATCAACCTGTCGGCCATGAACAAGGTGCTGCGGATGCCTTGTGCTGCGGACGCGGGTTCTGCTGCGGGCGCAAGTTCTGAATCCGCACCGACTCTTTCCGGCAGCCTGACAGCCGAAGTGCAGCCGGGCGTTCTGCTCACTACACTTCAGGAGCAGCTCCACCCGCTCGGTCTTTTCTTCCCGCCGGATCCGACAGAGACCACTGCATCCATAGGCGGCATGGTCTCATGCAATTCTTCCGGCGCATGTACCTACCGTTTCGGCGCTACGCGGCATCACATCCGCAGTCTCGAGATGGTGCTGGCGGACGGCGACACTCTATCCATCCGCCGCGGCGAGTATCATGCAAGGGCAGGACGTTTCGCCCTGACCACCAATGGCGGACGCACAATAGACGGCACCCTTCCGCGGATCACAATGCCGAACGTCAAAAAACACACGGCGGGCTACTTCATCCGCCCGGACATGGACATGATCGACCTGTTCATCGGAAGTGAAGGAACTCTGGGGATTGTCACCCAAATCGAAATAGATTTACTTCCGGAGCCGAAGAACCTCTGGGGCGCGGTCGTATTCTTTGAATCGGAGGAATGCGCGCTCAGCTTCGTGCAAGATGCTCCGCGACGCCCAGGACTCCGGCGCCGCACTGACCGGCATGACGAAGATTCCATCGGGCTGCGCTGTCTACACCGAATTTGCTTCGGAAAACCGCGAAGATCTGGAACCGCTATGCAGCGTCCTCGGCAGCATGATCACTGAAGCCGGCGGCGATCCGGCAGACAGCTGGTTCGCGTTCCGCGGGCCGGACATGGTTCGTCTCAAAGAATTCCGACATGCCGCGCCGGTCTGCGTCAACGAACGCGTGAGCGAAATCCGAAAAAGCCATTCAACGATCACCAAGCTGGGCACTGACATGTCAGTACCTGATTCCCGGCTTGACGAGGTCTTTGCAATGTACCGTAGGGATCTGGCACGTGAAGGATTCCAGACTTCCCTCTTCGGTCACATCGGAAACAACCACCTGCACTGCAACATCATACCCCGCGATGAAGAGGAATACCTTCGCGGCAAGGAGCTCTACACCCGCTGGGCGGAGGAAGTCGTACGCATGGGCGGCAGCGTCTCTGCGGAGCACGGAATCGGCAAACTGAAAGTATGGCTTTTGCAGAAGCTATATTCGGAGGAAGATCTGCAAGCCATGTTCGAGCTCAAGCGACTCTTCGACCCGCAGCTTCGCTTGAATCCGGGGAACATATTCGGATATAATATTCAGGAAAAATGATAGTAAATACAGAAAGGAGCGCGGCGGCAAATCGCTGCGGACAACAATTATGAGCAGAAAAAACTTCGGACCTAATTCATTTATCACACCGGAACCGGTACTGATGATCGCCGCTTATGATGAGAACGGCACGCCGGACATCATGAACGCGGCCTGGGGCGGCATCTCAGGCGGAAATCAGATTTCCATGTGCATCAGCCCGGGCCACAAGACAGTAAAGAACATACTGGTCAAGAAGGCCTTCACAGTAAGCTTTGCGACGGCCGACCTCGTTGTAGAGTCGGACTACGTAGGCATCGTGTCGGCCAACGACGTTCCGGACAAGTTTGCAAAGGCAGGCTTTACGGCTACTAAGAGTGAGTTTGTCGACGCTCCTCTGGTTGACCAGTACCCTGTTGCGATCGAGTGTGAGATGGTCAGCTATGATGAGGAATCACACATAATGATTGGCAAAATCGTCAACGTATGCGCTGATGAGAGCATACTCACAGACGGCGCCATCGATCTCGGCAAGCTGAGACCAATCGTATACGACGGCATGAACCACAACTACAACGTGCTCGGCGAAATCGTAGGCAAGGCCTTCGAAGACGGCAAGCAGATGAAATAGCAGGACAAGCCGCCAATGGCTGAATAAAGGTGAGACTATGAAAGAATTCTTACTGCAGCACGCTGACAAAGACCCGGTTTCATTTCACATGCCGGGGCATAAAGGCGAGGCTATCTTTCGCAAGTACGGATACGGGGACTTTCTGGACCGGTTCGTCGACTGTGACGTTACGGAAATACCGGGCGCTGACAACCTGTTCCAGGCGGAAGGTATCATCAGAGATGTGATGGAACGGTACGCCCGGCTTTATGATGTTCAGAATTCGTTCCTGCTTATCAACGGCAGCAGCGGCGGACTCATCGCTTCGGTCATGGCTTCGGTCAGACCGGCCGGTAAGCTGATAATGGCGAGAAACTGCCACAAGGCGGTGTTCAACGCCCTGACGCTGGCAGGGGCAGAGCCGGTATACGCTCATCCGGAGTTTCTGGAAGAGTACGGAATCTCGGGCGCTGTAACGGTCGAGGAAATCGAGCGTTGCATGAACGAAAACCCGGACGCGGACGCAGTGATCCTGCCGAGCCCTAACTACTACGGCATATGCTCCGATATAGAGTCTATTGCAAAGGCAGTCCACGCCCGTGATAAAGTTCTGATCGTAGACCAGGCTCACGGTGCGCATCTGAAGTTCTTCCACAAGTTCGGTTTCGGCGACGGAATGCCGAAGTCGGCCGAGGAAAGCGGCGCCGATCTCGTCATCGGAAGCATACACAAAACTCTCGCTACCCTTACACAGAGCGCGATTCTAAATCACAACACCGAGCGTGTAAGCAAGTACGTCCTTGAGGACAAGCTCCAGATGATAGAGAGCACGAGCCCGTCATATATTCTCATGTCGTTCCTCGACATCAACGCGGAGATTCTGGAAAACCACGGTGCCGAGGCCATAGGTGACTGGCGGCGGAATCTGGACGCGTTCTACGAAGAGCTGAAGGAAATCCCTGGACTGAAGATTATGAGCGTGGGGGCTGACGGCGGCGAAGGTGACAGCAGCACAACCAGCCGCGCAGGCCGCATGGACATGACCAAGGTCAACCTCGACATGGGCGCCTACGGCATCGACGGCGCGGCCCTCGAGTTGGAACTGATGAAGTACAACATCTTCCCTGAGCTCTACGCGGGCAATGTCCTCATGCTGATGACCGGCATCGGAAATACGAAGAAGCACTTCGACCGGACCATCGCCGCACTGAAGGATATCGCATGGCAGCACGCGGCGGATTACAATGAGGAGCGCTTCGCAGTGGATGCTGCGGGCGGTGCGGCATCGCAGCCGGCATTCAAAGCTCCTGCCCCGGGCAAGCTCCATCCAATCCCGATTCATAAAGAGATGGTACCTTTGGACGAGGCGGCCGGCAGAATCTGTGCCAGTTCCCTAATCCCATATCCGCCGGGCATACCACTCGTCTGTCCGGGTGAAGAAATCACCGAAGATATGATTTCCTATGTAAAAGCGCTGCGCAACGACGGTGAGAAAGTCATGGGGATCACCGATCAGGGCGACGTAGTCGTCGGCACAAAAGAATAACGAGTAAAAACAAGAGGCCCCTCGCCGCATGCAAGGGGTCTCTCTTTTTTCTTTGGATGGAGGTATTGCCCGTTTCCGGGCTTTTGTTTTATGGGTTTTATGGTGTTTTTTTATGTAATAATTACTTAGTATGGTCTCGTCACTTCGCCGTACGCATCCGGACGTCTGTCCTTCAGGAAGCAATAGTATGTCTCCCTGTGCATTCTTGTCAGTGACAGATCGAGGTCCGCGGAGATTACGCCTTCCTCGCGCTTGTCGAGAGCAGCGATCACATTACCGCGCGGATCGATGATCTTGCTTCTTCCGAAAAATGTCAACACGCCGCCGTCGCCGCCGATTCTGTTGGCTGCGACCAGATGGAGTGTATTATCGAAAGCTCTAGCGCGGGTCATCAGATCCCAGTCGTTCTCATGCTTGTTGATGCCGTCCGCAGGATCCCACGGTTCCTCATACGGATCTTCCCAGTTGGTGCTGACGACCAGCAGTTCTGCTCCGTTCAGGGCCAGGCAGCGCGCTACTTCAGGGAATGCTGTATCCCAGCAGATCATGATACCGATCTTGCCGATATTGGTGTCGAATACTGGGAATTCGCAGCCTGCTCTGCACCATCTCTTCTCGTCCGCAAACGGGTGCACCTTTCTGTATGTTCCCAGCGGAGTGCCCTCGTCATTGATTATGACAGCCGCATTGTACAAAACGTCAGGATAGAGCGGATCTCTCTCCGGCAGGCCATAAATGATATTAACCTTGTATTCCTTCGCCAGCGCACTGATGCGATCGAGGCTGTATCCATTCGGCAGGGTTTCAGCCATCTCCTGGAACTGCTCCGGCTCACCTTCGTAGCCCGATGTGATCAGTTCAGGAAATACGATCAGATCTGTTTCAGGCTCTTTGCTCATAATATCCCTGACGAATTCCTCCATTTTGTTGACATTGTATTCAACATTGCCGAGTTCCGGCTTCATCTGAACACAGGATACTTTTGCCATATTTGATTATCCCTCCTCTTTATCGTCTTTCTTGCGGATTATACCGATAAACTCTTTGATGGCAGGGATGCCGATTACCAGGAATCCTACAATAATCCACAGGTATGCTCCCCAATAGTAAATTGATAATGCTTCAAAACTCATGCCTTACACCTCCTCATCTGATACGTGAACCATCTGAGATGGTCTGTAATCCTTAAGCTTCGCAAAATCGAACTCATACTTGCTGAATGCACCCCATACCAGAAGTACAAGATACGGCAGCACGAGAGCGATCAGGTTGCCGATGAACTGTGCCTGATCCGGATCGGAGATCGTGAAGTATGCGATCAGTCCGCCTCCGAGGCCGGCGATCATGGAAACGATGGCAGATGCCGGTGATACCTTCTTCCACAGCATGCCCATTATGAATGCCGCTGTCGGAGCTGCAAACAGGATGCCGCTGAAGATATCGATTCTCAGAAGGGATACGCCCTCGAGCATGGAAGCAACAATTGCTACCAGCAGGCCAATTGCGATAGTGATCTTCTTACCAAAGGCCATCTGCTCTTTCTCTGTTGCATCCTTCTTTACGACTCTCTTATAGAAGTCGACTGTGAACAGTGCCTGCGCGCCGGCGAGTCCGTTACCTCCTGTTGTCATGCCTGCCATGAAGGCCATGAGTACGAAGAGCAGTGAACCGATACCGGTACCAAATACCATATCCATGATGTAAGGTGCAGCCTCTGACAGTGAGCTGACGCCTGCGCCCTCGCCGATGCCGAGGGAAATCAGAGATGTTCCGAATACGTTACCAGACAGTACAGGGATCGGCGCCCAGCCCAGCAGTGTTCCGATAATGTAAGCCTTCATCAGATCCTTCTGGCTGGCAGTCGCGATTGCCTTTGAATAATAGCCCTGGTCAAGGAGTACCTGACCCATGGCGACGATAGCTGCAATCAGTCCGTACTTCAGTCCTGCGATAGAAGTCATCGAAAGCGCTTCCGGATTGTAGTTCGGATTGTCAGGATTGTTTACAACATCCTGCAGACCATCATAGATCGTATCCATGCCGATCGTCTTCAGGATGATCGGAATGCAGATGACGAAGATGATACATACTATAAAGAACTGTATGACGTCGTTGAAGATCGATCCTCTCAGTCCTGCTCTGGAGATGTAGATTGCAACGATCATGATCGGAACAATCGCACCTACCCAGTAAGGGATGCCGAACATGGTGTTAAATACAATACCGATTCCAACGCCCTGCTCTGTTACAACGTAGAGTACAACGGCGAAACCGAAGATGAAGAACAGATTCGCAACCTTATTGCCGAATCTCTCCCTGATGAATTCGGTGAAGGTCGTACATCTAGGCATTATTTTTCTCAGATGCAGAACCATTGGAATGAATACGAAGAACGGCAGCGCAGCGCCCCACATGTAGTTGAAACCACCGGAGACACCGTACCAGGTACCGGCTTCCGCAGCGCCCATGATGGTCGTCGTCCATACCCATGATATCATAACGCTGGCAGCAATGATACCGAACGGGATCCCTCTGCCGGCAGCTACGAAGTCATCGACGCCCTCTACCGGGAATTTCTTCGATACCAGTGAGGAAATGCCAATAAATACAAAGGCAAATACGACCAGTATCAAATAACCGACAATACTTGATGACATTACTTTTCCTCCTTCTCACTTAATAACGATACAATTTCTTTTGCCTTCAAATAGCGCAAAGGACGTGCCAAAACATGAAACCCGCAGCAAAATGACGATTTCCGCAGCTTTCCGGGTCGCGCAAAAGCAACGGAAACCCAGTTGTACCAAGGGTTTCCTCATTTTCGTTTTGTTCTTTGAATTGTCGCTGCTTCCTCTCCTCCACGCCGTTCCTGCGACTTCTGCAAAAGCAGGAAGTGTCAAGTTTTCCGTACATTTTTTGCCCTTCTGTATAAAAGCACCTCAAAAAAGCAAAAAAACGCTGGGATTCCAACGTTTTTAGCGTTCATTTGTCAATGTAAGGTATTCCGTACACATGTAAAGAATTCCTTACACTCTTCCTCGCGAGATGACTGTTTATTCGATATTCAACTTTTTTATTTTTTCATACAGTGCCGTTCTGGAAATCTTCAGCACTTTTGCTGCTTTTGCTTTATTGCCGCCCGTCGATTCGAGAACCTGACGAATCGCCGCCGCTTCCGCCTGGTTTCTCACATACTCCAGCGGTGCATCCGATTCAAGGGCCAGAGGCAGCTGGGTTGCAGACACGTCCGCCGCGAAGGTTCCCAAATCCTCAAGCTCTAGGGTGTCGCCTCTGCAGGCAACAACACTTCGCTCCATAACATTGAACAGTTCTCTGACATTGCCCGGCCAGTCATAACTCAGGAAGGCCTTCATGACTTCTCCTGAAAAGCCCTTCACGTTTTTCATCAGCTGCCTGTTCAGGTATTTCAGATAACTCTGGGCAAGCAGCGGAATATCTTCCCGTCGCTGCCTGAGCGGCGGAATACGAATCTCCACAACATTCAGCCTGTAATACAGATCCTCCCGGAACTTGCCCTCTTCGACAAGTTTCAACAGATCCTTATTCGTCGCCGCGAGAATTCGTATGTCGATTGGTTTCGTTTTACCGCCGACCGGAACGACCTCCTTCTCCTGGATGGCGCGCAAAAGCTTCGGCTGCACGTGATAAGGCAACTGATCGATTTCGTCCAGGAACAGCGTGCCCTTGTCCGCCGCATCGAAGAACCCCGACTTGCCGCCTTTGCTCGCGCCGGTGAAAGCGCCTTCCTCGTAGCCGAACAGTTCCGATTCGAACAACGTTGCCGGGATTGCCGCGCAGTTGACGGCGATGATTGGATGGTCAGCCCTGAGGGACAGATTGTGAATGGCGTTCGCCACCAGTTCCTTTCCGGTACCCGTCTCACCGGTGATCAGGACCGTCGCATTGCTCTCGGAAATATCCGAGATGCTTGCACGCAACCTTTTCATCGCGTCACTGTTGCCCAGAATGTTGTTGATCGTGTACTTGATGTTGCTGAGGCGTTTACTCGAGTCATACATGGACTCGAAGGTGTTCTCAAAATTCAGCCTGCCGATTTCATTGTATTCTTCGACCGTGTGCAGGAACTCATCCAGTTCCTCGTTGCTCGAGAAGATATCGTAATCGATGGCGCCGACGATCTCACCATCCCTGATCAGCGGCTCAATGCGGGAAACATAGATTTTCCCGTCGTAATTGTAAATCGCCGTCTTTATCGGACGTCCTGTTTCGACAACGTTCTGGACCTTGGACGTATAGTGCAGTTTGTCAATACTGAGCCCCACCACATCATCCGGCACAGGCGTTCCGCTTGCTTTCTCAATAATGTCGTACATGCTCGGTGCCAGATATTTGATGCAACGGTTCGCGTCGATGACAACAAGATTTCGCATGGTGTCAAAGACCAGTTTGCACTCTTCCAGCGTCATATCGAAATTCTTGTATGACGCCGGAATCGTGTTTTTCTTATCTGTTGTTTTCTCGTATATGTTACGCTGCACTGTTGATCCGCTTTGGCGGTAGTCATGCACCGCGTCCAGAAAATCGCGCAGGACGTTACCGTCGGTAAACAAATCGTAGTCAATGGCGCCGACGACCGCACCGTCTTTTTTCAGTGGAGCGATTCTCGCCACATTGGTGACATTCGAAGAGAAATAGAAGGCAGTGCTGATTTCCTCCCCTTTCTCAATGGCCTGCGTAATCTTCGAAACATAATGAACATCGTGAATATGCTTGCCGACCACGTCATGGGGTACAGGCTTTTTGTTGTACGCCTCAATCATGAAGTACATGCCCGGCGACAGATATTTTATTTTCCCTCTCCCATCGATGATGACCAGGTTGTCCAGGGTATCGAAAACATGCCTGCATTCATCGAGGGTCATGTTGAAGTTGTTCAGTTTTCTCATTTTACTTATTCATTCCCGTCGGAGCCGGCCGCGGGTGGGCTGCTATATGACTACTCTTGGTTCTTCTGAACCACCAGCTTTGACTCGCGCATTCTGGTGACGATCGGAATCTCAATGGCCGTCAGGATTACGATGCCGATCATAGGGGCTGTAACGGAACCGGCAGAGCTGCTGATTGCCTCAAAGAGCAGGACGAACAACGCGCCGGAGATCTGACCCATGAGCAAACTGTGCTGGAACAGGATAGGAGCCACGCCCATGATCGAGAAACCGGAAATGGCCGCGATCACAACGAGCGCTGTGAAACTTGTCACAAAGGTCAGCCCCAGGTAAAGAGGAACCAGAAGCGCCACTGCCACGAGCAGGAATCTGATTCTCACGCCCACCTTATCTGAAATGATCGGCAGGACAATCGCTCCGACTACGCCTGCCGCGACGAATGCCGCGCCGATAATTCCCGCTTCAGCCGGAGTAATGCCGCGTCCTTTCAGGATCGTTTCAATCAGTGTCAGAATCGTATTGAATATTCCAATGGATATGAACGCGCAGATCAGGCAAAGCACGTAGTCGTGGTTTTTGAACAGCCTGCCGATGGCTTTGCGGCTGAAATCGTCACGTTCGTAGGCCGGACCCGGAGGCGGTACCGCCGGTTTTTCACGAATGAAAATCAGAACTGCCAGCATCGAGATGACCGCGATGACCGCGTAGACGAAGAGCATTTTCTGTACGCCAACGGATTCCACCAGAATCGGCGAGAGCACCATCGGAATCGTGAACCCCGCATACTGCGCCATGGTCAGAAGTCCGTCAGCCGTGGCTCGTTCCTCGAACGGGAACCAGTTGGCTGCTGCCTTTGTAGTAATGTTCAGCAGGAACGGCTGGCCTATCGCGATGATGAACTGCGAAACGGCTACGGCCGCGAAGCTTCCCGCAAAGACAGCACGCGTCAAACAGAATATTCCTGTCAGCAGCGCGCCTATCACCAGAGACCTGCGGAAGCCGAACCGGTCGATTACGTAGGCCGCCGGGAAGCAGAAGATGATGAACATGATCATGTAGCTGGTTGCCAACATGTCTACGGCAAACCCGCTGACGCCGTAGTGCTCAGCGATGACGCTCGCTATAGGCGAAAAGGTCAGCCATACCATCTCCGTTGATATGATGATGGGAATCGCCGCGATGAGAATCACCCACCTGTACGGCGATACATTTTCTCTTTTCATTTTTGAGAACCTCCTGTCTGCTTTTGCATCTATAATAATTATAATATTGTACAGTCTGTTTTGAAACGTGTTTTTGTGTTAAAATACACGCACAGCAATAAATAATCATTAGGAGGATAATAACATGAAGACAGTTGGTTTCCCGATGATACGGAACTTCAACGGTGACAGCAGAGATTTCATACCGGATCTGTTCGAGTTCATGGATCGGTATGACGGCGTCGAGTTCTATCTCGAAGAGGGTTACGGCTCACGTCTCGGCTACACAGCCGACGATTATCTGAAAGCTTCCGACAAGGTTCATTTCGTTTCCCGCGAAGAGTCCTTCGATAAAGACATAACCATGATTCTCAAGAATCCGGAACCTGAGGACCTGGAGATGCTGAGAGATGGTTCAGTATATTTCACAATGCTCCACTACGCGACGCGTCCGAAAGTGTGTGAGATAATCGCGCGCAAAGGCCTCAAAGCCTTCGCCATGGACCACATCGTGGATGACAACGGGCTGAGAATTTTCGCCGACTACTTCGGTACCGCATTCAACGCATGTCAGGAAGCTGTTGAAGCTCTCAAGGAAAACTACGCTGACTTCTATTCAACAGAACGCGGACCGATCAAAGCTCTCGTCATGGGAGTAGGCGGAGTCGGGCAGAACTGCATCCGTTCACTGGAAATCCTGAGCGACAGAGAGTTCCTGGGCAAAGAGCAGCCGGGCATTCTCCCTATAATCTGCACGCGCACCATCACCGGTCACCCTGAAGTGTTCGACGATATAATCAGGCAGTGCCACCTGGTAGTTGACGCGACCCAGCGCAAAGACGAGACGCAGTACGTAATGACCAACCGTCAGATCGGCCTTCTCCCTGAAGACGCTGTGCTGCTGGACATCTGCGCGGACCGCTACGACTTCGGCGTGAACCCTCCTCTTGTCAAGGGCATGGAAGGAACGATTACCGGCGGACCGGGACATACGGTCATCTATCCTGACGATCCGGCCTATTCTGAAATCGAGGGAACAGTGGTCGATTCGACAAACCGCCGCGTCACGGTAAGCTGCAACGCCTGGCCGGGAATGGATGTTCCTCGTTCAGTTCAGGTCTACTACGGACTCATGAAGAACTACGTCGGAATAATCCTTCAGAAGGAGTTCGAGGACATCAGCGAAGACAGCGACAACCTCTTCGAACGCGGACTGTACCGCTCGACTTACCAGTACTTCCTGGACCACCACAACAAATAAAGCAAAGGCAACAAAAAAGAGGCCTTAAAGGCCTCTTTTGTATTTGAGATTATTACTGCTCGTATCCATCATACCGGAATCCCAGCATTGTCACGTCGTCAAACTGCTGCTCCCCGCCTGCGAATTCATCCAGATCCCGCTTCACTGCCGGCAGCAGCTCTTCCATTGAGCAGTCTTTGTTCATGTTCAGAGCATTGAGCATCCGTTTCGTACCGTACTGCTCCTTTTCGCTGTTCAGGGCGTCAGGAACGCCGTCAGTGTAGACATAGATGCAGTCTCCCGGTTCCAGTTTCATCTCATACTCATGGAATTCAATGCCTTCCATCGCGCCGAGCGGAAGGCCGTGCCTGTCTCTCAAAAGCTTATAATCGCCGCCGCGGCGCCTGATTGCCGGGTACTCATGACCCGCATTGACGCAATTAACAACGCCGGTTTTAAGATCGACTATTCCCATCCAGACAGTGACAAACATGTCGACGTCATTGCCTCTGCACAATTCCTCATTGACCGATTTCATGCCCTCATGCAGTGTTTTGCCTGTCTCGCAAAGTCCGTGGAGAGCGCGTTTGCTCTGCATCATGAAGAGGGCCGCCGGAATACCCTTGTCAGATACATCGGCGATTACAAGGGCGAATTTGTCCTGATCCATGAAGAAGAAGTCGTAGAAGTCGCCGCCTACTTCTCTGGCGGGTTCCATGCTTGCGTACAGATCAAATGATTTGGTGCTGAAATCGAAGTTGTGCGGAAGGGCCGACTCCTGTATGGTCTTGGCCAGCATAAGCTCCTGTTCGTTTCTCTTCTCCGCGGCTTCAATGTATCCTTTAAGGGCGTCCACCGTCATGTTGATATCTTCAGACAGCAGCGCGAATTCCGCGGAACTAAAGACATCAATTCTTTCGTTGAGATCTCCCTGTGTGATTTTATTGAGAGATCTGTTTACCTTAATCAGATTGCTCATGACCAGACTCTGAACGAGCATGGAAATAAGCAGGAATATTACCGTGAACAGCAGTATGTCCGCCAGGATCGTTTCGTTGAACTGCATATCGCGGGATTCAAACACGCTGTCTTCCATCATCAGAACGATCAGTTTTTCACCATCACTCAATGTTTTGATGGTCCCAATGCATGTAAATCCATAATAGTCCGCGTTAAAGAATCCGTCCTTCGGGTTGTCCCCGAAGAGTTCGAACATTTGATCCGATCTGTCAATTTTATATGATCCCGCAACCGGGTTGCCCTCTTTATCTATTATCTCGTATATGCCGTCGTTGCTTATGGCAATGCTCATTTTGGAAATATCCGCTTCAGTTCCCTTGGCATTCTCGTATATTGACGTGATTTCTTTCTCCGACGATGCCAGTTCAGCCTTTGCTTCACTCATTTCGGCTCTGGTCTGAAGCGAATAATTCAATCCGACAGTCACCAGGAAGACCATGGCCGTCGCAAAGAAAAGCCAGAGATTGAATGTGTGCAGAACGGGAATCTGACTTCTCGGTCTTGGTTTGAAAGGATTATCTCCTTCCATGATTCTGATGATAATGGCAATGACGCCCAGCCCGATTCCGCTGAAAATTATCATCGGCGGGCTGCATATTCTGACGACGGTAAACGCCTGAGAAAGGGTGTCATCATGATGAGTCAGGTAAATCGCGTACATATGGAAAACCTCGATGACGGCTCCCATGAAAAACGCGTATTCAACGGTCGGCCTCTTTCTCTGGAATACAACTATGTTGAGAAATGCTGCCAGAAAACCAGCAAGACATGTGGAAACGCTGCACGCAACGGTTGTGAACGCGCCTATGTCATAGTATGTGCCCGCGATATAACGTTCAACTCCCCCTATCAGTCCCGCGATAATACCTAACACCGGGTTGAAGAAAAGACCGGCCGCCATAGGGCCAAGATCCCTGACATTAATAATCATCATCCCGTGATCAACGCCGTGGTGGGTCGAAGCAACAGAAAAAAGACCAAAAATAACACCGACGGCTATGATCATGCCGATGTTCATTTTGCGGTCTTTAAAAAGCGCCCACATTATGCATGTCAGAAGTATGCAGACTGCAGTCGCGACTGACATTTTTAATATCATCAATATTACTGCGCTCAACTCATTAAGCTCCTCATCACGTGGTGATTTACTTCATGAACTTGTCAATTGCCGCGTTCAGCTCTTCTATCGATTCGTAGTCTCCCTCGCGGACAGCGTCAACGATGCACGTTGAGAGATGCTCTTTGAGGATTACCCGGCTGACTCCGTGGACCGCCGAGTTTATCGCCGAAAGCTGAATCAGCACTTCGCTGCAGTCGCGGTCATTCTCAACCATTGTCTTTATTGACTGCATGTGTCCGATTATGCGGGACATGCGGTTGAGAACGGCCTTCTTGTTTTCATGAGTGTGTGTGTGCGTATGATTATGTGTGTGATTATGATTATGATTATGGTCATGGTCATGAACGTGATTATCCATGATTGTCTCCTTAAACACTATTCCTTATGCGGATATGATTCAATATTCTAACACAATTTCCTCGCCATCGCTAATTATCAGCCGATTATCAGCTTTGAATCTTTCTGCAGTTTCGCGGTCAAACAACACGCCCGTATCCGCAGCTACCATGTGATAAGGAATATTGTGCTTTGCCTTAACTAAGGCCGCGCATTCAGCAGCTTCTTCAAGATCCATGTTGTATACGCCGTCGCAGCAGAAGAACGCGTAATCTATCTCCTTCTCAGCGAGGGCCGGCATCTGCTCTGTCTTTGATGTGTCCCCGCTCACATATACCTTAATTCCATCGGACAGGGTTATTACATATCCTACACACTTTGTAACATCGTGGTTCTTGTTGTAACCCGCTTCAACTGCTTCTGTGATCGTAATGGTCATGGGTGACCAGTATGAGATCAGCCGCCGGTTCATATCCTTCGCCGGCAAATGGGTCAATATAAATCACCTTATCCTCGGGCGTGGTTATTCTTATGCTCGCGTGCCCCATGTAGAGAAGCTTTGCCTGCTTCGTTTCCATCTCATCCTCCTGTTCTGTCTGCTTCGTCTGTTCTTCCTGACTGCCGGAAGAATTTCCGCAGGCAGTAAACATGGCTGCCATGCAAATTGTGATAATAATAAATACTACTCTCTTCATAATCCCTGCTTTCATGACTGTTTAATACTCCTTTGCTTCTTCCCGTCCGTCGAGAACGCGCAGCACTCCCAGGGCAAGAGCCCCCATTTCATCCTCTCCCGGATAGACCGTAACCGGCGCGATCCAGTCGACCTGATCGGCGATAGCGCCTGTAACCACCTCGCTGTGCGCGATGCCTCCTGTGAAAATGATCTGGTCGACCTTCCCCTTCATGGCGACGGACATGGCGGCGATTTCCTTGCTGACCTGATAATAAAACGCATTAAGAGCTTCCTGAACTCCGTCGTCTCCTTCTGCCGCCATCTGCAAAAGCTTCTGCACGCTGTTCGTCCCGGTGTACGCCAGAAGTCCTGACTTTCTGGTAAACAGCTTTTTTATTTCATCTTTAGACATGTCTCCGCGGAAGCAGAGATC
>CADAHK010000053.1:15181-19276 GCA_902787725.1 uncultured Eubacteriales bacterium
CCGCTGACCGCGTCCTCGGTATCGAGCACCTGCCCTTTTACATGGGCTCCTACCGAAACTCCTCCGCCCATGTGACATACAAGCAGGTTCATGTCTTCATAAGCTTTCCCCACCGAATGGGCGTAACGCCTCGCGACGGCCTTCTGATTCAGCGCGTGCCAGACGCAGGTTCTCTCAATCAGCGGATTGCCCGAGTACCGGGCGAGTCCGGACAGCTCGTTGACGACCGGCGGGTCGACTATATAAGCCGGAACGCCGCTTTCGCGCTCGAGTTCGCTGCCGATCAGGGCTCCAAGGTTTGACGCGTGCTGACCGCTTACGCCGATGCGGCTGTCTTGGATGAGCGCGTCGTTTACGCGGTATGTGCCGCTCGGAAGCTGACGGACAAGACCGCCCCTGCAGGCAATCGCCGCGAACTCCCCAAGCCTGAACCCGTTTTTGTCAAGTGAATCCATCACAACCTGTTTGCGGAATCCGAGCTGGTCGGTAATCGACCCCATGCCCTGCAGCTCATTGGCGTCATGGCGCAGCGTTTCGGCAAACACCTCAAGCAAAAGCCCGCTGTCTGCCTTTTGCTCCGCAGCTTCATATACTGCTATCTTTGTAGATGTTGAACCCGGATTAGCCACCAGTATCCTTATGCTCATGCAGTTCTCCTTTATCCCAGTTCACTCACAAACGGATGTGAGAATTCTGAATCCAGAATCTCATATCCCTGTCCTATTCCTACCATGCGGAACGGCATCAGCGCCTTCTTCTCCGTGTGAACGCAGAATCCCGTGAGCGCGAACATGAAGCCGTCTTCGATCTCCTCTATGTAAATAAGTTCTCTCCGAACGTCGATCATTTCAAGGTAAGGTCTCTCTTCCCTGAGCATTGACGCGACTTTTTCCGCGAGATGACCGCGCATCAGGTCGGAGGCAACATTACCGTTCAGCTCCATCAGATCGTGCATTTCTCTTTCAGACTTGCCCTGCTCTTCCTCGCTGCTGTTCAGAATCACCACCGGACGGATTACATTTCTCGGAATCTTGAACTGCATGAGTCTGCAGCTGTATTCCGTTTCTTCCTTCTCAAAGATCATCACTATGTCAACATCCCATACACGATCCGATCCGAAATCAAGAATGCCCCGTGTTCTGACCATATCGTATTTCTCGGACTCCCGGATATCAAAGTTCCAGGTGTCAATGTCCAGATTTCCCCAGTGCTCCCAATCATACTTGATCAGCCACTGGATCCGTCCCATTGTGTGAAACCACGGACCATTGTCAGTTCCGATTATGATCGGTCTCCTGTCCCGATTGAAGAACGTGTCATAAAACAGGTCGAGATTCTTCGAATCACGTTCCCTGTAGCACTTCTTCATGACTTCCAGTTTTTTGTGGATGTTCATCCGTTTTTCTCTGTTGTTCATTTTGCCTTCTTTCACCTTTTGGTCATGTCGACCGTCAGCGGAGTCACTGATGTTTTCCTCTTGAAATGAAGCGTATGTATATCGCTGCCCTCATGGGCGTCTTTGTCTCCGAATTCAGAATCGAAACGTATCCGGTAAGGCTTGCTCCAGTCTCTCTCCGGCACAGGCTGCGCCTTGTAGTATGGATGCGTCTCAAGGAATGTGAAGATGTAATCCTCCGGTTCCACTTTCGCCTCGGGAACATTTACATTCAGAAAATCCGCCCCTTTCGGCATTCCCTTATCAAGGATATATCTGAGCCAATACTCTGTGGCCAGCTCCGCGCAGCGGTAGTCCAGCGTCTCAAAGTCAGGCCAGCGGCTGTCGTAGTCAAGAATCGCCTGTGAAATCGCCAGGGCGGGAACCTTCATGTCCACCGACTCAAGCGCCGCGCCGATTGTTCCGCTGCTCGTAATAGATGTGCCGCAGTTTGCCCCTGTATTGATGCCGCTGACGGTAATGTCCGGTTTTCTGCCTTTGATTCTCGGCGCTATCTCCGCTATTCCGTAAGCCGCGGCATATCCCGGCGAACCATGCACCGCGAAAGCTTTCACCGGCGAACCAGGGCCTATATCTATACTGACGGTATCGATTACGCCAAGATCATCTCTTTCAGGATACGCTCTTCCCATCGCCGTCTGCTGTTCATTCGGCGCGGCTATCACAACCTCGCCGACCTTCATCGCTCCTCTGATTGCCGCAGCCAAACCAGGTGAATGGATTCCATCATCATTAGTCACAAGTATCAGTGGTCCGGGTTTCATTTATTCACCTCTCAAAACTAAAGATAGAACAGCGCCGCGCCGCAGATCATGATTACGACGCCAAATATCTCGCGTCCGCCGACCGGCCTTTGCTGTGCGCGGAACAGGCCGAACTGGTCCACAAGAAGACCGCCGACCATGAGACCCGTCAGCAGAATCACAACAGCCATACCCGTGCCTACCGTCTGGGCTGTAATGATGTTGCCGACTACAAACAGAGCTCCGAACAGCCCGCCTGCCCATATCCACAGGGGAGCGCCTTTTAAGCCCTCGCCCGGTTTCTTTGTCTTCAGAAGAATCAGGTTGAGGATGATCAGCAGAGTCGTTCCGACGGAAAAGTTTATGACAGACGCGAAGAGCCTGGACTCGACGACAATGCCGAGGTGGCTGTTGACCGCAGTCTGGGACGCCATGCACATGCCGACTATCAGGCCGAAGGCCCTCCAGAGCCAGACATGCGGAACCGCCTTCCTGGCGGCATTCCCCTTCGTGCGTCCTGCCTTTGCGAGAACTACTGTCAATACACCGGCAATAACCAGCGCGACACCGATGATCCTAGGAACGCTCATGTCCCTCTGTGCCGAATTGAACCAGCCGAAGGTATCAATCAGAGTCCCCATGAGAATCTGTCCGAGGGCCGGCAGAATCGCAGTCTGAACACTGCCGATACGGGGCATGAGCAATATGTTTCCGGTTACGAACACAACAGCAAACGCGCCGCCGAACAGTACCCACGGCGGGGCCTTCAGAATGCTGCCGACCGGAATCGCCAGTCCATGTTCCACAATGGATGTAATGATCAGGAGCGCCGCTATTCCGACAAGAAAATTCAGCAGCGCGGATAGAAACGGAGAACCAACGCGTCTTCCAAGCTGAGCGTTGATGCTGGTCTGCATGGGCATCCCCATTCCTCCTGCAAATCCAAAAAGCGCGAGAAACATATTTACACATCTCCTATGCCTATATTGTAACAGAGACAGTGTTCATAAGAAATGACTCGGGCTATTTTTATTGTTGACCATGTTGACCGAAATTGAAAGAAAATGACTGATTTTGGTTGACTTTGAAATAGTATGGCTGTATTATGACTTCGGAGGAATTTAAATGCTTCAGTACGAACGATTTGAAAAAATCATGGATATGCTGGAAACGCAGCCGACGATCAGGGTCGCCGATCTTGTGCCTGTATTGGGCGCGAGCGAATCAACGATCCGCAGGGACATTGCGCAGCTGGACGAAGAAGGACGCCTGCGCAAGGTTTTCGGCGGCGCTGTTTCCCTTGAGCTGGAATCAGGTCAGCGTACCAACAGAAACGTAAACGCTCCGAAACGTACTGTTGACGTAAAGGAGCAGACCCGGGTGGATGAAAAGACGCAGGTCGCGGCGTGCGCCGCATCGCTGATTGAAAACGGCGATCTCGTATATCTGGACGCCGGCACGACGACAGGCAGCATGATCGAGCACATTACATGTCATGACGCTGTCTATGTCACCAACGGGGCCAGACACGCGCTCCAGCTTGCAAGACGCGGATTCAAGGTCTATCTGCTTTCCGGTCAGGTCAAGGTTTCCACCGAAGCAATCATCGGCTATGACGCCGTCGGAAGCCTGCAGAAATACCATTTCAGCAAATGCTTTATCGGAACTGACGGCATAGACCTTTCGAGCGGTCTGACCACATCGGACATCGAGGAATCCATGGTAAAGACTGAAGCCATTCAGCGCTCCGAAAAAGTTTACATACTGGCCGACAGCAGCAAATTCGGGCTGGTCGCTGCCATCACCTTCGCGCCTCTGAGCGCAGGACAGATCATTACCGACAGATTGCCGGATGATAAATACAGGTCTAAAGCAGACATTAAAGAACTTAACACA
>CADAHK010000054.1 GCA_902787725.1 uncultured Eubacteriales bacterium
TGAGATAGATATGCTGCATGGATCATTAATGAAGAGGATACTTCTCTTCGCTCTTCCGCTTGCTGCAACCGGGACGGTGCAGCAGCTTTTTAATGCTGCAGACGGAATGATCCTTGGACATTTTGCGGGAAGCGAAGCCCTGGCGGCTGTCGGGAGCACTGCTCCGATCATAAATCTCACGATCAATCTGTTTATCGGCCTGTCCATCGGTGCCAATGTAGTCATTGCCAACTATATCGGGCAGGGGCGCTCTGACCGCATAAGCGACGCCGTGCACACGACGGTGCTGCTTTCTCTGGTTGCGGGAATCGTAATCGCCCTCGTCGGTATCTGCATCTGCAGACCGATGTGAATGCGATGGATTCACCTGAGAACGTCATAGATCTTTCAACCGTTTATCTCAGAATATTCTATGCCGGCATGCCGTTCATGATGATATACATCTACTCGTCGGCAATATTAAGAAGCAAAGGCGACACGAAGCGGCCTCTGCTTATTCTGCTGTGCTCAGGTGTTGTTAAGGTCGGTATAAGTTTGTTCTTTGTTATCGCGCTCGGCATGGGCGTCAAGGGCGTAGCGGTGGCAACAATCATCGCCAATCTGCTTAACAGCGGAGCGCTGATCTATCTGCTGAGGCGGGAATCCGGACCGTTCCGCCTTGAACTGCGGAAGGTCAGAATCAAGAAGGAACAGCTATCAAGAATACTGAAGATCGGAGTGCCTGCGGGAGTGCAGAGCATGGTGTTCTCCTTTTCGAATGTAATAATACAGTCAGCGATAAACAGCTTCGGGGCAGACGCCATAGCGGGTTCAGCGGCAGGAGTCAATTTCGAGTTCTTCTGCTACTTCGTGCTGAACGCTTTTGGCCAGGCCGCCGTAACCTTCACGAGCCAGAACTACGGCGCGCGCAACGCCGACCGCTGCAAAGAGGTTTTCAAAGACTGCATGATACTCGCCGACCGCTGCAAAGAGGTTTTCAAAGACTGCATGATACTCGGTACGGTCGCGATGCTCATCTGCAACTTCGGATTCTATTTCGGAAGGGAATTCTTTGTTCTGGCTTTCACTACAGACGCGGTTGTAATTCCCTGGGCAATGCTGAGGTTCAGGCATGTTCTTATATTCCAGTGGATCGCGGCGTCATATGAGATAAGCGGACAGTGCTTAAGAGGCATGGGTCACTCGCTGCTGCCTGCACTGTTCTCAGTCCTCGGCTCATGCGTGCTGAGAATCATTTGGATATACACCATATTCCAGTCTATAAGAACCTTTGAAATGCTCCTCGACATCTATCCGATCTCATGGATAATAACAGGAATTGCGACACTGATTGCATACGCCATAATAAGTAAAAAGGAATTCAAAAAAATGACCTGCTAGACGCAGGTCATTTTTATTAGTCCGGATGCAGTCCGTCAGAGTCTCGCGCGTGCCGTCTTCATACTCGACAATCAGTCCGCCCGCATCATCAATGCCCAATGCAAAGGCAGGCCGCCCGCCCAGTTCCACGGTCGGGTCTTTTCTGTATTTCCCCGTGTAGACGGTTATTTTTTTGCCTGTTACAAGAGACCGGTCGCGGTATGAATCCATGAACCCCGAAAGGTCTTTCGTATAGCGGATGAATTTCTCAATTACAGCCGCTGCCAGAAGAGCCTTTTCGTGCCCTGTAAGTCCTTCCTCGGAAATGCTGCCGGCGATATCCTTAAGCTCCGGCGGGAAGCTCTTTTCTGAAGTGTTTATTCCAATGCCCGTCACCAGCGAATCGATCTGTCCTGTTTCGAAATCTGTGTTAGCCTCGGTCAGGATTCCACAGACCTTCTTTCCTTTTAAATATATGTCGTTGACCCATTTAATCTGAGTCGAGCATCCGCAGATCTCATCTATTGCCTCGCTGGTCGCCGCGGCGGCGGCAACGGTTACAAGGCTCGATCTGCTGATGTCAAAGTCAGGTTTAATGACGATGCTCAGATAAAGACCGTCGTCTCTTGGAGAAAAGAAGCTCCTGCCCAGCCGTCCTCTCCCGGCCGTCTGCTGACGACAGAGGACAGCCGCCGGGGCTGCTTTTGTACCTTCTGCCGCAATGAGCCTGCGGGCCTCAAGATTAGTCGAGTCGAGAACATCGCAGACGTACAGGTTCATTCCGCGAAGCTGCGCAGGCAGAGCGTTTCTGACTGCGGCCTCGCTTATTGCGGTATCGTCAGAGGGCATCATGTATCCCCTGTTCGTTACGGCTTCTATGTCATACCCTTCGCTTCTGAGCGCCTTGACAGCCTTGCAGACGGCTGCTCTCGAAACGCCGAGCTGCCCGGATAGCTCTTCGCCGGAAAGGTAGTTCTCTCTGTTGTTCTTAAGTGCTTCGAGCACGGAATCCTTGACAGACATGCCGATTCTTCCTCCAGAAACAATTGTAAACTCGCGTCAAAAGATTATCAACATCCAATTGTGGGCCGTTTTTTAGGGAAAAATGCCGAAATTCCCAAAAAACACCTTATTAAAGCCGAATTTGTGACGGATTATATGACGTTACGCTGACTAAAATAGGGTCATAAACAAACGGCTCAACAAAGCGATATAAGTTAAAACAGCAGAGCAAAAAGCGAGAAATAATGACGGTTTATGTGACGAAGAGGAAAATATAATAGGGTCACAACAGAGAACAAAAGAAGCTCAAGCAAACAGCAGAGCACAAGTTGAAAGGAGAAAAGAAAATGAAAATGAACATCGTAAGAAACAAAATGGGTAAGAAAGCAGTAGCGGCGCTCCTAGCAGTAATGATCATGTCAGCGCCTGTAACGAATGTATCGTTCGCATCTGAAGGAGAGACAGGCGAAGCAGCAGCCCCGACAACAACAGAGCAGACAGTCAGCACACCTGCACCGGTAAAACCGGATGCAACAAGCCACAAGGACAACGACAAAGTACATGCGTATAATGCGGAAGTCAAAGAGTACAACGATTCAGCCGCACAGTACAACAAGTCAGTTGACGAAGAGTATGAAGCTGCTGTCGAAGAGACAAACAGACAGAATGCGATAATCGACCAGCACAACGCAGAAGAGCAGCAGCGTGTAAACGATGCCAAGGAGAGAAATGCACAGGCACAGGCGGCAGCAGATGAAGCTAACAGAATAATCGATGAAGAAAACGCGAAAGAAAAGGAAAGCGTTGATCAGCACAACAAGAGCGAAGATGAAAAGGCAGAGGCCTCCAAGGCAGCCGCAGAAGCAGCGAAAAAGCAGAATGAAGATGCTGAAAAGCACAACGCGGAAGTAGAAAAGTACAAGGCTGATATGGAGCAGTACTATAAAGACCTCGATCAGTACAGCACCGACCTCGCTTACGAAAAGAAGATCCAGGACAGATACGGTTACACCGTAGAGCAGTACAATAACTGGGTTGAAAGGGACTACAATGGTCCGGCAAGAAAATCAGTTGAGAAAAACGCATCCGCGAAAGAGATCAAAGTCAGTGACACTTACACTGTAACTGAAGCGGCAGAGAAGTCAGGCGTTAAGGTCAAGGTCTACATTGAGCATAACTTCCAGGATGTCAACCTCAGCTACACGGAAGAATTTGAGATCGACGCTAATGACATCATCAAAGTAACCCCTATGACAACAGTTGGCGAGTCAACGTCTCCGGGATACGCGACACTCTACTACAACACGGATGATCAGCATAAGATGGGTTACTGGATGGAAGCATATTCAAGCGTAGGAAGCAACGCTAAATACAACAACTACGGTTGGGACTGCGGCGATACACATGAGATCTCCTACAAGGACGGAAAGAATCATGCATCAGACAAGGAAGAGATTTATGTAGAATACTATTACATGTGGAATCAGCTGAGAGAATACAGCCTCTTCAACATTCCGGTAGAGCCAACCATGCCAACTAACCCGGGCGAAGCAAAGGCCATCGTAGAAGTACCTGAAATTTACAACCCAGTATATAAGACATTTGTTGAAAAAGAATATGTAAAAGCCGAACTGGAAACTATCGTTGAAGCAGACATCTGGGAAAAGCTCCCGAACCCTGTAAAGAAAGCATACATCTCCCTGCTGGACTACATGGACCTCTTCGATGTACCTGAGGCAGCAGATACAAAAGCACCGGCAGCACCGGCGGCATCAGCAGCAAAGTCAGTACTGGCAGCAAAGAACGCGTCACCGGCAGTAGCAGCCGCAACGATCACCAGCAACGGCATGCCAATGGCATCAGCAGACACAGAAGCAGTTGCAGATAACGAAGTACCGATGACTATCATGGACGAAGAAGCACCACAGGCACCTGCCGGAGCATGGGCACTCATCAACCTCCTCAGCGCACTGTTAACAGCACTTCTCTCACTGATCATGATGGCAAGATACTTCAGAGCAAGACGTGAAGAAAACGAAGAGACTGGTGAACTTGAAGAAAGAAACCGCAAGGGAGCCCTCAGACTCTCAAGCCTGATTCCGGCAATCGGAGCAATCGCAGCATTCATCCTTACTGAGAACATGGCTAACCCAATGGTCCTCACAGACAGATGGACATTAATGATGGTCATCATCCTGGCAATCCAGACAGGCGTAGCAGTTCTGGTAGGAAAGAAAGACGACAAAGAAGAAGAAATCGAGAGAGCATAACTCCTTAAAGCAATCCTTTCAGCAAAAATAATAGCAGCTGCAAAAGCAGCAAACACAGGAAGAGGACCGGTAATCGCCGGTCCTCTTCCTGTTGCCTGCGGCCGCGATTGTGCTTATAATAAATACGTTGCGGCGAAGGAAACATATTAAACAATGAAAACAGTCTTAAGTTATTACAAAAAATACATACCGTTCATGCTGATAGTCATGGCGGCGCTGTTTGGCCAGGTCTGGTGCGAACTGTCTCTGCCTAACTACATGTCGGACATAATAAACAACGGCATCGTCAAGGGCGACATGGACCATATAAAGAGCGTCGGAACCATTATGATTCTAGTCGCTATTCTTGCAGCTGCCTGCGCGATCACCGGCAGCCTTTTTGCTACGCTCACGGCGGCGAAGACGGCCCGTAAGATCAGAAGCAACATCTTCCGCAAGGTCACAGCGTTCAGCGCGGCGGAGCAGGACAAGTTCTCAACAGCGTCGCTCATAACAAGATCGACCAACGACGTTCAGATGGTTCAGCAGGCCACGACAATGGCCCTGCGCATGATGCTCTTCGCTCCGCTCATGGGAATAGGCGCCGTGATCATGGCCCTCAGGACCAGCGTTTCTCTTTCGTGGACAGTTGGCCTTGCTCTCATCTGCGTCCTCGGTCTCATGATATTCTCGTTCTTCGCAATATTCCCGAGATTCAGAGTCATGCAGGAAAAGCTCGACAGAGTCAACCTGATCATGAAGGAGAGGCTGTCGGGAACGCTTGTAGTCAGGGCGTTCATGACAGAGGCCAAAGAAGAGGATCGCTTTGACGACGCCAATATCGATCTCACAAGACTCTACATATTCGTAAACAAGTGCCTGGCGTTCATGCTGCCGACGATGACATTCATAATGAGCGGCGTCGGGCTTCTCATCATATGGGCAGGCGCGCATCTCATTGAAGCGGACAAGCTCATGATCGGGGACATGCTGGCCTATCTCCAGTACGCAATGCACGTTATCATGTCGTTCATGTTTGTAACGATGATCTTCGTCATGCTGCCGAGAGCTGCGGTCTCCCTCAAGAGAATCGGACAGGTTCTCGATACGAAGATATCCATAACCGATCCGGAGGATGCAAAAGCAGCCTCATGCGGACCGGCATATCCTGTTGAATTCAGAAACGTCTCGTTCAGCTATCCGGATTCGGAGGAGAAGGTCCTGGACGACATCAGCTTCACGGCGCAGCCGGCTCAGACGACAGCCATAATAGGCGGAACGGGAAGCGGCAAGTCTACCGTCATCAAACTCATAACCAGATTTTTTGACGCCACGGAAGGACATGTGCTCGTGGGCGGCGCTGACGTGCGGGATCTTAAACAGAAGGAACTGCGCAGCCACATAGGTCTTGTTCCGCAGAAAGGCATACTCTTCAGCGGAACCATAGAGAGCAACCTGCGCTACGGAAATGAAGACGCGACAGAAGAGGATCTTATCAGAGCGGCGGAAATCGCACAGGCCATGGACTTCATAAATGAGAAACCGGACGGACTTAAAGAAGAAATCGCCCAGGGCGGCACCAACGTTTCCGGCGGTCAGATGCAGAGGCTCTGCATAGCCAGGGCTCTCGTAAAGAATCCGGAGATTCTCGTCTTTGACGACAGCTTCAGCGCCCTTGACTTCAGTACGGACAAGGCTCTCAGAAAGGCGCTGAGGGAGACCATCGGCGGATGTACTTTTATCATCGTGGCACAGCGCATCAACACTATAGTAGACGCGGATCAGATCATCGTTCTCGATGAAGGAAAAATCGCAGGAAAGGGAACTCATGAAGAGCTCCTGGCGACCTGTGAAATATACAGAGAAATAGCCCTTTCCCAGCTGAGTGAAGAAGAACTCGGCAGAGCGGCAGTTTCGGGAAAGGAGGTGAACTGATGGCAGACATCAAGGAAGAAAGAAAACATCCTCCTCAGCAGGGCGGCCGCGCGGCAAGAATGATGCCCGGCGAAAAGGCCAGGGACTTCAAAGGCACGATCCTGACTCTTTTCGGTTACCTGAGACCGTATAAGTGGCAGCTCGTTCTCGTGGGATTAATGTCTCTGCTCAGCACCGTATTTGCCATCGTTTCACCGACTGTTCTCGGAATGGCGACGGACATTGTAGTAAAAGGTGTCATGGGCACAGGCGTAGATTACCACGCGCTGCTTATGATAATTCTCATTCTTCTGGGACTCTATCTGCTGAGCTGGCTCTTCGGAGCGGTTCAGGCATGGGTCATGGCGGTTGTATCGCAGAAGATCATATACACTCTTCGTGAACGCATGTCGGAGAAACTGGACAGGCTGCCTTTGAAATACTTTGACAGGGTATCTTACGGAGACGTACAGAGCCGCATGGTCAACGACATAGAGACTATCAACCAGACTCTGACCGCCAGCATAACACAGATGATAACGGCCATAATCACACTGGTCGGAATCCTCATCATGATGCTGCGCATAAGCCTTATCATGACGCTTGCCGCCATGGTGGTCATTCCGGCGTCGATGCTGGTGATCAGGCTTGTGGTCAGCAAGTCGCAGGGACACTTCAAGAACCAGCAGAAGTATCTGGGCAAGGTTAACGGGCACGTCGAAGAGATGTTCTCCGGACACGACATCGTCAAAGCCTTCAACAGGGAGGAGATCTCCGAGGAACAGTTCAATGAATACAACGACAAGCTCTATGAGTCGGCGTGGAAGTCGCAGTTCCTCTCGGGACTCATGATGCCGCTGACAATGGTAATCGGAAATCTGGCCTATGTAATGGTCTGCTTCCTCGGCGGATATCTGGCTTTGAACGGCAAGGTGTCCATCGGACAGATCCAGGCGTTCATACAGTATGTCAGATCTTTCAACCAGCCAGTACAGCAGGTCGCAAACATAGCGAACCAGCTCCAGTCCACGGCGGCCGCGGCAGAGAGAATCTTCGAGCTTCTGGATGAAGAAGAAGAGGAGGCAGCCTACGGAACAGATATCGACCCTACTCCGATCACGGCGCACGTGGCAAAGGACGCGAAGCCTCTGCGCGGAGACGAAAGCCTCTGGGCGGCAGCGCTTAGCTACGTGAAGAACGCAGTTAAGGAAGCGGTCAGAAAGGACTCGCTCAAGTACGATTTTACTAAGGACGTCGACGGCGATGTGGCCTTTGAACATGTTAAGTTCGGGTACGTTCCGGGAGAGCCTATAGTCAAGGACTTCTCCTTTGAGGCAAAGGCAGGACAGCGCATAGCCATAGTAGGCCCGACAGGCGCCGGTAAGACAACCCTTGTAAAGCTGCTTTTGCGTTACTATGAACTCGACGGCGGCAGGATACTCGTTGACGGCGTGGATATCAAGGGCATGAACAGACATGAGCTGAGAAGCAAGTTTGGAATGGTTCTCCAGGAGACATGGCTGTCCAGCAGCACCATCAGGGAGAACATCAGATACGGAAGAACCGACGCTACAGATGAAGAAGTCGAGGCCGCTGCAAAGGCAGCCCAGGTGGATCACTTCATAAAGACACTTCCGGGCGGATACGATCTTGAGATAAACGAAGAAGCGACAAACATCTCGGCGGGACAGAAGCAGCTGCTGACCATCGCCAGGGCAATTCTGGCCAACGCGCCGATACTTATTCTGGACGAGGCAACGAGCTCTGTTGACACGCGTACGGAGAGGATCATACAGAAGGCGATGGCGAACCTCATGGAGAACAGGACGAGCTTCATAATCGCCCACCGTCTGTCGACCATAAGGGATGCGGATCATATTCTGGTGCTTGATCACGGCGATATCGTTGAGCAGGGGAGCCATGAAGAACTGCTGGCGAGGGACGGATTCTACGCGAAGCTCTACAACAGCCAGTTCGCGAACTAGAATCTTCCGTAAAACACCGCAAAAAAACTTAAGCCGACAGATTATTCGGCGCTGTTTTGTGATATAATATGCCAGATGATATCAAAGCAAAAAACGCGTAATGAAAGGATGCGAAATGGATAATAAAAAAACACCCGCAAGTACAGTAGTTTTCTATATAATCGGAATCATTCTGATTATCGTTTCGCTGTTCATGCTCTGGACAGCAATCAACTACACTAAGGCCTATCTGCAGTCCTACGACGCGTCGTTCAAGGACATGTGGTCCAACTCAATTCAGTACGTAATAACCCAGTTCGTACCTTATCTCGGCATGGGCGTTATATGCCTGGGTCTGGGAAGAGCCATATCAGGTTCAGCCAGAGCAAAGGCTGCGGCACCGGTTGAGAAGCCGGAAGAGGAAGAAGGCCTTGCGGCAGATCTCAAGGCGGCGGCAGATGCGGAGGCTGCAGCGGATGCGGTCAGGAAGGAAGCGGAAATAGACGCGAAGATAGACGCACTCGCAAGAAATATCGATACCAACAGGGAAGTCCTGAGCATCAAGATCGAAGAGAAGGAAAAGAGAGACTCATACAGAATCAAGGAACTGGAGAAGAAGGTCGAAGGATTCCTTGAGGACATCAAGTATATAAACGAGCCGCTGGAAGAGCTGGTTTACAAGCAGGCGGCCGGAGTCGAAGAAGAGTCGGCTGAAGCCGAAGCTGTTTACGCCGTGGAAGAGGAAGAGCCTGCTGTAGAAGTGAAGGCGCCGGGAACGGTTCCGCAGTTCTTCAGAGCAGCAGGGGCCGAATCACCAGCCGCAGAAGTGAAGGCGCCGGGAGCGGTTCCGCAGTTCTTCAGAGCGGCAAAGACAATGACAATGCCGGCGTGTCCTGCAGCGAATGCCGCAGCGGAAACGGCGGCAGCAGGCGCGGTGCCTCAGGTATTCAGAGTTGCCCGCACGATGACCATGACAGTATAGGCAGGCAGAAAAGCAAATGAAAAGATATAAATCCTCACGAATGATAAGAATGGAACATCTCAACCATCACGGCAATCTTTACGCCGGACAGGGTATTGAGTGGATGATTGAGAATTCCTTCATAGTAATCAACTGTGAATACGGTGATCCCCAGGGGCTGCTCTACAAGAACACCCATAAGTTTGATTTCTACAGCTCCGTAAATCCGGGTGACATCGTATATTATGAAGGCCTTATTGTCAGAACGGGCAGGACCAGCATCACTATCAGAGTCGGACTCTATGATGAGAAAACCGGGGTGCTTCGCGCGGAGGGTTTCACCACCTTCGTGTCGGTTGATCCGGAGACTTCGAAGCCTGTACCTCACGGAATTGTTCTCGATGAGCCGGCAGATGAGGAAGAAGTCAGATGGAGGGAAGAAGCCGATAGCTTCTTTAAAAAGAAATAGTTAAAAAAACAAGGGTATCGCAAGGCGGTACCCTTTATTTAGGGCTTCGGTTGTGTTAAAATATTTGATTAGGAATAAGCCGCAGCACAAGGAGAAATAGATGTTTGACAAACTGGATTTTATAACTGAAAAATACGACGAACTGTCCCGCAAGGTCTCAGATCCCGATGTAATCAACAACCAGCCGGAGTGGCAGAAATACATCAAGGAAATGGGCGAGATGGAGCCGATCGTCAAGAAATACACCGAGTACAAGAAGGCCAAGCAGGACCTGGCCGAGGCAAAGGAAATGCTCGAGGACGGCGATGAGGAAATGAGAGAGCTTGCCAAGATGGAAATCGGCGATCTCGAGGAGACCATCGCAAACGCTGAGGACGAACTGAAAGTCTTGCTTTTGCCTAAAGACCCTAACGATGAGAAAAACGTTATTCTTGAGATAAGAGCCGGCACGGGCGGTGAGGAAGCCGCTCTCTTCGGAGCTGACCTTCTCAGAATGTACACACGCTACGCCGAGCGCAACCGCTGGAAGACGGAACTCATGGACATGAGTGAAACAGGCATGGGCGGCGTCAAGGAAGCGGTCATGCTGATAAAGGGCAAGGGAGCCTATTCAAGACTCAAGTTCGAGAGCGGCGCACACAGAGTCCAGCGTGTTCCGGAGACAGAGTCGAGCGGCAGAGTTCATACTTCCGCGGCGACTGTAGCAGTGCTCCCGGAAGTCGACGACGTTGAGGTCGATCTGGATCCTAACGATGTCAGAGTCGACGTTTACCGCGCGTCGGGCAACGGCGGCCAGTGCGTAAACACGACAGACTCGGCCGTAAGACTGACACACGAACCGACGGGCCTCGTGGTTACGTGCCAGGACGAGAAGTCTCAGATCAAGAACAAGGATAAGGCGTTTAAGGTTCTCAAGGCAAGACTCTACGACCTCGAGATGCAGAAACAGCAGGAGGAGATCGCAGGTCAGAGAAAGAGCCAGGTTGGTTCGGGAGACAGAAGCGAGAGAATCAGAACATACAACTTCCCGCAGGGCAGAGTTTCAGACCACAGAATCGGACTTACCCTCTACAAGCTGGATACATTCCTCGACGGAGATCTCGATGAAATCATAGACGGCCTCATTACTGACGATCAGGCCAAGAAGATGGCGGATTTCTAAGCCGTACGATAGATAAGTGATGACAGAAAAGAAGAATACATTAATACTGAAACCGACAAAAGAAAACATACAGAAAGCCGCTAAGATCATAAGAAGCGGCGGGCTGGTCGCCTTTCCGACGGAAACAGTCTACGGGCTCGGGGCTGACGCCATGAACGCCGAGGCTGTCGGCAGGATTTATGAAGCAAAGGGCAGACCGAGCGATAATCCGATGATTGTGCATATATCAAGAGCAAGCGACATCGGTCAGCTGACGCGGATGCTCTCACCGGAGATAGTCGAGATAATAGACAACTTCTGGCCGGGACCGCTGACGATTGTAGTAAAGAAGAGACCTGAGGTTCCTGACAGAACTACGGGCGGACTGGATACTGTCGCGGTCAGACTTCCTGACAGCCAGGTGGCGAGAGACCTCATAAGCGAGTCTCTGTGTCCGATTGCGGCTCCGAGCGCTAACCTTTCAGGCGGTCCGAGTCCGACGAGAGCCAAGGATGTCATAGCTGACATGATGGGAAGGGTTGACGCAATAATCGAGGGCGATGACTGCAGAGTCGGAATCGAATCCACAGTTCTCGACCTCACAGGCGATGAGCCGACCATACTTCGTCCGGGAATAATCACGGCGGAGGCCATTGAGGCTGCTCTGGGTAAAAAAGTCAGATACGACAAGTCACTCACGGAGGCTTCGGAACATGTGCAGTTTGATCCGGCGGATGGAGTAAGCGAGAGCGATTTTCAGCCGAAGTCGCCGGGCATGAAGTATAAGCATTACGCGCCAAAGGCGGAGATGCTCATCGTCGAGGGCGAGCGCGGCAGAGTAAAGGCTGAAATCGAGAGGCTTAAGAAGCTGAACGAAGGAATCGGCAACAGCGTGTCTTCGAGGAGAAGGCTTTTCTTGAAGCGGCCCACGACTTCTTCGCAAGGCTGCGGGATCTCGACAATGAAGGCGTAGACATGATACTGGCGGGAGCTCTTAGCGACAGCGACGGCGTGGGTTTCGCCGTTATGAACAGGATGCTCAAGTCCGCGGGATACAACATAGTAAAAGTTTAATTAACCGAATACCAAATCACGACAGGAGAGAACAATGTTAATAGCAATTGCGAGCGATCACGGCGGATACGCGCTTAAGGAAACGATCAAGGAATACCTCAGAGAGCGCGGTGAGAAAATCGTGGACCTGGGAACGACCAGCGAGGAATCTGTGGACTATCCGGTCTACGGCAAGGCCTGCGCGGAGGCGGTCGCCGCCGGAAAAGCTGACTGCGGCATCGTCTGCTGCGGAACAGGCATAGGGATATCCATCGCGGCAAATAAGGTCAAAGGCATACGCTGCGGCCTTTGCACAAGCGTAGAGATGGCGGAGCTTACGAGAAAGCACAACAACGCTAACATGCTCGCACTCGGCGGCAGGACCACGGAGCCTGAGCTCGCCCTGGAGATCGTAAAGACCTTCCTCGATACGGAATTCGAGGGCGGAAGACACAAGCGCCGCACAGACATGCTCGACGAGATGTAAGCAGCGCAAAGGCAGAATGAAACGCCAAGGTGGCGTTCAGATATAACAGTTTTTTCAAATAGAAGAAAGGCAGGAAAAAATGGGAAAAATCTATGTTTTCGATCATCCGTTAATTCAGCACAAAGTTGCTCTTATCAGACAGAAAGAGACAGGCACAAAGGATTTCAGACAGCTGGTTGAAGAGATCGCGATGCTCATGACATTCGAGTCAACCAGAGATCTGGCGCTTGAAGATGTTGAGATCGAGACTCCAATCTGCAAGACGACAGTCAAGATGCTGAAGGGCGAAGATGTAGCCATCGTTCCTATCCTCAGAGCGGGACTTGGAATGGTAGAAGGAATCCAGAAGATCATCCCGAACGCAAAGGTCGGACACGTAGGACTCTACAGAGACCCTGTAACACACGAGCCTCACGAGTATTACTGCAAGATGCCTGACGACATCGACAAGAGAAAGATTCTCGTAACTGACCCGATGCTCGCGACAGGCGGAAGCGCGGTAGCTGCAATCGACTTCGTAAAGCAGAGAGGCGGCAAGGACATTACATTCATGTGCCTTATCGCTGCGCCTGAAGGAATCGAAGTGCTGCAGAAGGCTCACCCCGATGTAGACATCTACATCGCGGCCAAGGATGAGTGCCTCAACGAGAACGCGTACATCGTACCTGGTCTCGGCGACGCAGGCGACAGAATCTTCGGAACCAAGTAAGACCCATAAAGAAAACATTAAACGCAGAGCAGCCCGCAGGAGCCTGCGGGTCTGCTTTGATTCTCATTTTTAAACCTTATTAAACGAAATAGATAAACAGAAAACAGAAACAGGAGAAACCACAAGATGAATGCCAATCTGATTCCAGATGACGTAAGTAAATTCGATAATGTATATGATGTTCTCAAAGAAAGAGGCTTCATTGAGCAGACAACAGATGACAAGGGAATAAGAGACCTGCTGGGAAGAGAAAAGGTCAGATTCTACATCGGATTCGATCCGACCGCGGACTGTCTTCACGTAGGACACTTCATGCAGGTAATCATTATGATGTACATGCAGAAGTTCGGTCACACTCCGGTCGTTCTCATCGGCGGCGGCACGACCATGATCGGCGACCCGTCCGGCAGAACGGACATGAGAAAGATGATGACCCAGCAGACAATAAGGGAAAACGGACTCAAGTTCAAGAGCCTCTTCGACAGATTCCTCGAATTTGACGAGGAATGGGAGTATAAGCCTAGCGGAAGCGTTCTGGGCAAAGGTTCGTACAACAAGGAGCCTGAACCGGGCAAGGCCATATGCGTGAACAACGCCGACTGGCTTCTCGGGTTCAACTACCTTGAGTTCATCAGAGACATAGGAAGCAAATTCAGCGTTAACGCCATGCTCCGCGCGGAGTGTTTCAAGCAGAGAATGGAAAGAGGACTCTCTTTCCTGGAGTTCAACTACATGCTGCTCCAGTCATACGACTTTTACTGCCTGGCGCGTGACATAGACTGCAAGATCCAGTTCGGCGGAAACGACCAGTGGTCGAACATTCTCTTCGGCGCAGACCTTGCGAGAAAGCTTCTGGGAAAAGACGATTACTACGGCATGACCTTCTCGCTTCTCACAAA
>CADAHK010000055.1 GCA_902787725.1 uncultured Eubacteriales bacterium
AAAGGCTCGACAGAGCAGTTCAGAAGGCCTCGCGTTCCGGCGTTAAAACAGTTCTCAACCATAACGGCCAGGTATGTGGAGCTGCTTATAAATGATAAGCGCAAAACGCTGATCCTGCTTTTGGAACCGATACTCATCGGATTGCTGCTGTATATCGTAGCGGAGAACACGGTGTTCGATCTGTACGGCGCGACGAAATCCATAATGTTCGTCCTCAGCTGCGCCGCGATCTGGATAGGGCTGTTCAACTCGATTCAGGAAATATGCAAAGAGCGAAGCATCCTGCAGCGTGAGTACATGGCGAATCTGAGGCTTCCGGTGTACATATTGTCAAAGGTAATCGTACAGGCGGTGCTGGGGCTGATTCAGGCGATTCTGATGACAGTGACATTCCTGGGCCTTCTGGATTTGTTTAAGGACGAAGGCAACGTGGAAGTTGATGCGAAGGAGATACTGCTTCCGGGCGGACTGTATGTGGAAATCATTGTTGCGGTGTGGATCACCATCATCGCGTCAATGGCCCTGGGCCTTCTGATTTCATCTATCGTACGGACCGGGGACAAGGCCATGACGATGGCGCCGTTCATCCTGATCGTACAGCTTCTCTTCTCGGGAATCCTGTTCAAGCTAAAAGGCGTAGGGACGATCATTTCCTATTTCACTATAAGCAGATGGTCAGTGGATTCGCTGGGCAGACTTGTGAATCTCCGCGAACTGGATTACACAGAAAATACGGAAGACGTTCCGGACGATGTAGATGAAGGAATGTTCGACTGGGATCCCAACTGGATTCTGGGCGAATGGGGCATCCTGATCGGCATGGCGCTGATCACCATAATCATGAGTGTAGTTATTCTTAGAAATGTCGCGAAAGACGGCAGATAAGGAACGGATATCATGGCAATGAACAATAAAAACAGATGGGTAGAACTGAATCAGATCAGCATTCCTCCGAGAGGAAGCGGCGCGTTTGAATCAGACGTACTTGAACGTGAAATCTGGACAGCCGCAAAATCTCCGGATGTCACTGACCTGCAGCAGACGGAACTGTTGAATGCAGATCCGGAGCAGACAGAGCTGCAGCAGGATGAACCGTTCGGAGCTTATCTTCTGAGAATGAAGACGGACGAGAAGATTCCGCTGGGCGAGGACAGCCTCACCATCGGAAGCGGAACCGGCGCCGATTATATAATTGAAGACAATGACGGCATCGAAAGGGTGCACGCGCAGATAAGTCCGATCAACGGAATGTATTACATTACTGACATGGGCACAAACGCCGGAACATTCATCGACGGAGTGCCGCTCACGTCAACAAAGAAGCTGGAAGGAAACATAGTCATCCGACTGGCGGATGAGGATTTTATATTTAAGAGCCGCTAACAGTCTTATACGGGGTATGAAGCAGTCATGGATAATGAAATACTGAAAACATACGAAATACTTGAAAAAATCGGAGAAGGCAGCGGCGGAACGGTATACAAGGCGTATCACAAGCGCATGGGAACAATGGTCGTGCTTAAGCGGATCATCAACCCTAAAGGCTCCATCGAAGACAACATGCGCGAGGTCAACATCCTGAAGAACCTCAATCATTCCTACTTGCCGCATGTGCTGGACTTCCTGGAAACGGACTCCGGCATCTTCACTGTGATGAGCTATGTCCCGGGAAGCTCCTTTCAGGAACTACTGAAGCAGGGCAGAACCTTCAGCAAGGAGGACCTGCTGAAGTGGGCAATGCAGATGTGCAGTGCGCTGCATTATCTCCACACGCAGCCTAAGCCGATCATCCACGGAGACATCAAGCCGTCCAATATCATGCTTACGCCTCAGGACGACATCTGCCTGATCGACTTCAACATCTCCACATTTCTGGACGAGCGCACAGTGTTCGGATGCACGAGAGGCTACACATCGCCGGAGCAGTTCTGGGCGGTTTCCAGCAGACGCAGGAACCAGTCGACATCATATGTGCTGGACCAGAAGACGGACATATACAGCGTAGGCGCCACACTGTATCACATGGCGACGGGAAATGTCCGCGCGGATTACGAGCACGAGATAGATGTCAGGCTGCTCACGCAGAAGGTCGGGCCTGATTTCGCCGCGGTGATACGGAAGGCGACAGCCCTCGATCCGCAGATGAGATATCAGAGCGCCTATGAGATGTACCAGGCGCTGCAGGCGATTCCTGAAGCGGGGAGACAGACATTAAAGAAGAAGAACACCAGGCGCGCGAGCATGGCGGCAATCGTAGCCGGAGTCGTACTCGCGGCAGCAGTACTGACAGGCGGCGTCATCGCCTTCAAGCATCATCAGACGAATGTGTACGCCGATCTGACACAGCACCAGAAGGAGTGCATCGTCTCTGGCGACTATGTCGGCGAAGCGGAATACTATGAGCAGGCGAAGGATAAAAAGCCGAAGGAAGCGGAGAGCTACTACTGGCATGCCTGGGGATATTATTGCTGCGGGGATTACGCCGGCTGCATAAATGAAATCGACAACCACATCGATGAGGTAAAGGAATCCTCCGGCGGTGACTTCAAGGAGAAGAAGGATCTGTACATGCTGAAGGCTTCAGCGTATCTGTCGAGCAATGCGAACGAGGAGGCAGTTGATGCCTTTGCGAAAGCGGAAGGCTTCTACGAGCTGACGCCTGACGAAAACCGTCAGTACGCGACAGCCCTGGCGAGGACCGGCAGAAACTCGGAAGCCCTTGAAAAACTCGATAAAGCTGAAGCGGCTGACGGACAGACAAACAATCCGCAGTCCGAAAACACGCGCGGGGAAATTGCCAGGGAACAGGGAGACCGCGGAGGGGCGGAGACGCACTTTGAGAACTGCATCGGCCAGCTTAAATCAATGGCGAGCAGGGACGAGTCACAGGAAAGCCTGCTCATCAACGCCTACGCTTCTGAAGCGGACATGTTTTACGCCGCGGGCGAAAAGGGCAAGGCGATGGATCTGATGCGTGACGCGGACAGAAGCCTCGGAATCAGCGGACGGATGATAGCCAACAGAAAGCTGGCGGCCTGGTCGATAAACGCGGGCAACTACGGCGAGGCGATCAGATGCTACAACACGATCATTGATCTGGGGCATCCGACGGAGGAAGACCTGAGGAATCTCGGCCAGTGCTACGTGGCGCTGGGTGATTCAGGCAAAGTCCGGAGCATTGCAAACGACAGGAAATCCAGATTCATGAACGGAACGGAAGACTTCTACTACTTCAGGCTCATGGCCCTCGCGGAGGAACTGGACCTTAACAGAACGAACGACGCCAGCAAGTTCTACGATTACTATTACAAAGCGCAGGGAGCGAACCGTTCCGATACGCAGGCGGCGTTCAACGACCTGACTAACGAATACAATAACGTGAGAAGCAAAGGATATTAACATGGACAAAATCAATTACAAGAACTACAGATATGTGATGATCGCGCTGCTGCTATGCTCGGTTATCACGGCGTTCATGAGCTTCATGACCGTAGGGGGAACCGGCGTCAGCATATTCAAGCTGCTGAGAATCAGCAACCTGGACTTCCTGGACATGGACAGCCAGTATACACTGCACCGGTTTGCCATCGCGGGAATCCTGTTCATGATCATGCCGATAATAGAGTCGATCGTGCTCCTGATATCGGACAGGATCTACACGCTTATATTCGGCTGCGCGTCGGTTGTGCTGAACGTGCTGATGGGAGCGATCCTGCTGCACAAGTTCCTCAAGACAATCGGCCAGTTCTGGATGATGTCATATCTGGCTGAGATCAAAATCGCGCCGATCATCATATGGGTGCTGATTTACATTCTGGCGGCTGCGGCGACAGCGGTGATGCTCTGGTGGTATTTCAGACAGGATGTCAAACAGAATATCTATAAAGAGAGCGAGGGAGTCATCATCGACGGTCTGTTCAGGCGGAACAGGCAAAAGCAACAGCAGCCGGAGTTCAACGGAGCATTCGTGTGTGACGCCGGTCCGTACAGGGGGAAGGCTTTTGCCCTGCTCCCGGATGAGACCGTATCCTTCGGAGGCTCCGACAGAAATGATATATTCATAGCGGGAGCGGACGACGAAGCGACGTACTGTACTGCCTGCTTCGACGCGGTCAGAGGCGAGTACCAGATCACGCCGCGTCTGGCGTCAGGTGTATTTCTTGAGAGCGGACAGCCGCTGGGCAAGGACAGAGTGTACTGCCTGCCTCGCGGACATAAGATAATCATTGCCAACATGGGCAACATATTCGAACTGGCATAGGACAGAAAGCGTTTGAGATACAGGAGGAAAGACTGATGGGAGAAACAGAATACATAATGGATACAAAAGAGACAGAGCTGGACTCGTTATATCGTGAGCTGGGCAGAGCCTACTATGAAGGGGCTTTTGAAGATCCGCTTCCGCAGCTTCTGCCGCTGTTCGACAAGATCTCCGCGGAACTCGAGAAGTATCAGCAGATCGATCCTGCGCCGGAACCAGAGATTCCGGACGCGCCTGCATGTCCGGTGTGCGGCGCCCCGGTCGAGGAGGGCACGAGATTCTGTGCGGTTTGCGGAGCAAATCTGGAGGACGTGACAGAGGTGCAGGAGCCTGCCGTGCCAGCTGAGAAGAGGTGCCCTGTCTGCGGATGTGTTGTCAGCGATGACGCGAGATTCTGCGAAGAGTGCGGCACTAAACTGTAGTGAGGAGAAGAGAAGATGTTTTGTACTAACTGCGGTAAACAGATAAATGACGATGCGACATACTGCGTATGGTGCGGCACGCCTGTTGAGTCCGTTGAGCCTGTTGAATCCTTTGCGCCTGTCAGACCTGCTGCGTCAAGACCCGCGCCTTCAGGAAACAGCAGACGCACGCTGATCATTGTCATAGCGGCCGTTGTCGGCGCGATGGTGATCGCGGCCATCCTGATATGGGCATTCCTCGGCAGGTATAGCAATGAGGGAACCGAACCCGGAGCAGTTGCCGGCAGCGAAGAATACTACGGCGACGGAGCAACCGATGTAATCGGCGGCGATGGAGATATCGAAAGTACGGAAAATATCTATCAGGGCGACTATCTTCCGGAGAGCAGCGACAGGTATTTAAGCGCCAGTGATGTCGAGGGCTTTTCCAGAAATGACTTGAACTACGCCATCAATGAATTATACGCGCGTCACGGCGCGACTTTTACGGATGATGACGTAATCGCGTATTTCAGCGGGAAAGACTGGTACTCTCCAAGGCAAAGCAAAGAGGCCGCGCGAAGTGAGTTTACGGAGATCGAAGAGAAGAATTTCATGTTCCTGTGTGACTACAGGGACAGCAAGTATCCGAACTGATTCTGATGGCTAAGAAATATAAAGTGGCGGTTCCACTAGCCGCGGCAGCTGTCCTTGCTCTGTTTTTTCTGCTCATATGGAGCATCGGAAATACGGGCACGGACACCGAGAAAGAAACAAAGAAAAACGTCAGCGAGCAGAATGGCAAAAGCCCATACCGTGTCTGCATAGAAACAGGACACGGAATCGATGCCTCAGGCAAATGGGATACGGGATGCACATGGCAGGGGGATGAGGAAGCGAAGCTTATGATACCCATCACCCAGGCGATGACGGATTATCTGAGAGACCAGGGCGTTTATGTATATACTGATGCCTATTCGGGCAATGACAGAAATCTGGACGTGACGCTGGACTATCTCGATACACATGATGTTGATGCCTTTGTAAATGTGCACTGCGATTATGAAGGCTCCGATGCCGGCACAATGCCTTTATACTGCACAGAAGAGCAGAAAGAGCTTGCGCGGTATCTGAATGAAGGCGTGCATGAGGCTGTGGAGATATCCGACAGAGGACTGCAGAAACGGACGGATTTGGAAACTCTTTGCAATGCGAAGGTGCATTGCGTGTCCTGTCTCTTTGAGACCGGCAGCATCAGTTCAGATCATGAGGTGCTGACAAAGGAGAGCAGGGCATACGGAGAAGGACTTGCAAAAGGTCTGTTGAACTATCTGAGGGAAAGAGGAAATGATGAACAGAAACAGCATACGGAGGATTCCGGAGAGTAAGAAAATAATGGCCGCAATAATCGCGTGCGTCATAGTGATCGCGGCGGTTCTTGGCGTAGTTCTGTTTACGACGAGCGAAGCATCCGCGTACAGCCAGAAGCTGAAGCTCGCGGAGCAGTACGTAACAGAGGGCGATCTTGAAGCGGCTGAGATCCAGTATAAAGAGCTGATCAATCTGTATCCTAAACGCGAACAGGCATACATAGATCTGGCGGAAAAAGTATATGTCAGACAGAACAGATATGAAGAAGCCTTTGAAATCCTGCAGAAAGGCCGCGAGAACACAGGAAAGGTCAACGTCTTCGATGATACCATCGAACGGATAACCCAGGAGCAGAAAGACAGCGCGACATGGAAAAACGCGTACAGTGATATTCTGAGGCAATACGCTGACGGCATCTACGCATACGAAAACTGGTCGACAGAGTATCATGATGCCCGGGAGGGAACAGCTCTCTGCGATCTCAACGAGGACGGCGTCGATGAGCTGCTGTTCTTCACGATGGCTGATGAGACTATGGAAACATTACATATATTCACGTATCTGGACGGAGCAGCCAGAGAAATCACCTATAACTGGGACGGCAGCGCCGGTGATATGTACGAATATGACACGGGAGAGAGATTTGAAGCGGTCCAGGTTGCCGGCGGTACGGATTACGTCATCTATAAAGAAAATGGAAGGAAGGGATTCACGGCGTATTCGAACATTTCCGATGAATCGATGGATTGCGTAACGAACCGCTATGAGATGGACGCTGCCTGCAGCACCAGCCGTACGGATCTGGTAGGAATGTGGTTCATTCTGTTTGACGTAAATGGAGACGGAAACTTCGGTCCGGATCATGCGACTTATTACAAGGATCATAAAAAGACATCACATGATGAATACTACGCAATCATGGATGCTTCGACGGAAAACATTCAAACTGTGATTTTCAGACATAGCGGTCAGGAACTGTTCAGCGAGGATGAAGGCGATGATAATGCCAAGCATGTCGATCATAATTCCCTGTGGGAGAACACAAAGGATAAAGAAATCAGTCTCTATTATGAAGATATGATGGATCGCCTGGCTGTTGAGCCGGTTGAAGCACCGTCTGCCCCTGACAGCGGAATGTCGGACGACGGCAAAAACATGGAAGCCCTGCTGAAAGCTTATGGCAGCGGAGACTATGATACGGCATTTGAAATCAACGAAAAACTGCCGAAATATGTAACAGAGATGAGTGTTTCTGAGGATGAAGCCGAGGCGTTTGATGCAATCTACGAAGATATGGTAAATAAGGAAATGGCCGATGAGTTCACCTTGCATTACATCACGGACATTGATAAGGACGGAAAGGCGGAGTTCCTTCTGCAAATCGGAACATGTGAAGCGGATTACAGGCTTGATGTTTACCAGTACAAAGACGGGAAAGCACAGGCAGTCGGTGAAGTGGGATTCGGCCACAGCTGGATCTGCCAGTATCCTGACCATAATGGCCTTGTCATCGTCTGGCAGCATATGGGCGGAGAGGGCATTTCGGTCCTGTCTCTTGAAAACGGCAAGTTGAAAAGCACAGAGATCGGAGGCCGCGGCGGAAACGAACTGGAGGTTGAAGACTATATCGATCTGGGATGTGCCCTCGACTGCTATGATTACGAATAATGTAAAATGATAACAGACAGCGCATTGGAATTTGTTCCGATGCGCTGTTTTTTATTTAAAATTAAATTTTTTTAAAAAACCTGTAACACACTTGCCGCTGATGTTTATAAGAAGACAAAGAGGGGACAACAAGATAAAAGAAAGAGGCAAGG
>CADAHK010000056.1 GCA_902787725.1 uncultured Eubacteriales bacterium
TCAAATGGCGAAGTGTCCTTTACGTGATTGTAGTCCAGTCCAACCAGCTCAATTGAACGACGCACACGCTCGTCTATTTCTTCCTGGCCAAGTCCCAGATTGGACGGGCCGAAAGCAACGTCCTTCGCAACAGTCTCCTCAAACAGCTGGTATTCAGGGTACTGAAAAACCAGCCCGACTTTTCTTCTTATATCGAGCATCTTCGTATGACTGTCAGTGATGTCCACGCCGTCTATGACGATTGTTCCGGAGCTCGGCTTCAGCAGGCCGTTCAGGTGCTGAAGGAGCGTGGACTTGCCGGACCCTGTGTGTCCGATGATCCCTACGAAACTTCCGTCTTCGATTCTGAAGCTGATATCGTCAAGGGCTGTAGTCTCATGCGGCAGTCCTTCATTATATACATGTGTCAGATTCTTTACTTCTATCATTCGGCCTTTGCCTCCGTAATAGCTCTGACGAGTTCTTCATCTGTTAGAATGCCTTCAGGAATTTCCACTCCGCGCTTTCTAAGACGCGACGCGAGCTGAACCGCCGCCGGCACTCCCAGGCTCAGGGATACCAGCTCTTCTTCCCTTGAGAAGACTTCACGCGGCGTTCCTTCCATCTTGATCAGCCCTCCGTCCATGACGATCACGTGGTCCGCGCATGCGGCTTCCTCCATGAAGTGCGTTATGAAAACGACCGTCATGCCTTTGGAATTCAAATCGCGCGCGATGCCCAGCACCTCCCTGCGGCCCTTTGGATCCAGCATGGCTGTAGGTTCATCGAACACGATGCATTCCGGCTCCATGGCTACGGCTCCCGCGATCGCGATGCGCTGTTTCTGGCCGCCCGAAAGCATATGAGGCGCCTTCTCCTTGTAGTCGCCCATCTCTACTCCGTCGAGGGCGCTGTCAACGCGGCGCCTTATCTCAGCCGGATCAATGCCCAGATTCTCCGGACCGAAAGCGACATCGTCTTCGACTATCGCCGATACGATCTGATTGTCAGGGTTCTGGAACACCATGGCCACCTTCTGGCGCACATTCCAGACATTTTCCGGAACTGATGTGTCGAGACCGTCTATGCAGACTTTGCCTTCCGTAGGCAAAAGCAGACCGTTCAGGTTCTTTGCGAGCGTCGATTTGCCTGATCCGTTCTGACCTATTATCGCGGTAAAACTTCCGCGCTCAATATTAAAGGAGACGCCTTTGATCGCTCTGGATGCGATCGGGGCTCCTCCTTCATCAGTCTTTATGTAATCGTATATTAAATTTTCAACTCTGATAAAACTCATTTCAGCTTTGTTTAATTCCTGCCTATTCCTACCTTGTTAAGCGCGGACAGGATGACCAGCGCCAGAATGATTCCGACGGAGAACTGTCCTATATTCCACGGAACACCAAGAGCCGCCACAACCCAGGATCCGTACATTACGCCTTCCGCCACGAAATATCCGAACACCATGAACAGACCTCCGCATATCATGGCGAGAACGCGGACAGCTGTCTTCGCTTTTCCCGTAAGGTGTTTATGCGCAAAGGCCTCAATGACCATTACCGTAATCAGGGCCATTATGCCTTTGATGAAAAAAGTCCACGGCGCCCACACAGGGAACCCGCCGAGAATATCTCCCATCATGCTGCCCAGTGAGGCGGCAGCGACGCTGTGCTTCTTGTCAAGGAGTCCGATGGCAATGAAAATAATGCCGTCGCTCAGATTGACATATCCCTGAGTAAACGGGATAGGTATTCTGAGCACGAATATGGCCACCATTATGATGCACATCATCATCGCGGTCAGAACCGTGACGGATGTCTTTTTGAGTTTTGTTTCCATCATATTCGTTCTTTTCAACTCCTTCTGTCTGGCTTATAATATGATAAAGCAATATTGTATATAGTTAAATAGACAATAATTATTATTTTTATAATAACAGTTTGGAGGAACACCATGAAAGCACTGCTTCCGGTATTCGATGACTCACGTAAAAAACCTTATTATCTGCAGCTCTACAGCTACATAAAAGACTCGATTCTGGCCGGGGAAATCAAGGAGGGTGAAAAGCTCCCATCCCTTAGAAGCCTTGCTAAATCCACCGCTTTGAGCATCACGACCGTTGAGCAGAGCTACAACCAGCTTCTCGTCGAGGGCTATATATACTCAAAGCCACAGTCAGGCTATTATGTAAGCAAAGTCCTCACAGGCCGCAGCCAAACTGTACCTGCTGAAAGGGGCAGTATTGAATCGGAAGTGTCCGTAATGGATGAAACCGCCGCTTCAGAGACTCCGACAATGCAGTACGATCCGGAATGCTTCGACTTCAACAAGTGGAAGAAATGCATGAACAGAATACTGAACGAACACTCGCCTGCCCTTCTGTTCGAAGGAAGCCCCCGGGGCGAAATGGCTCTGCGCTCTGAGATTTCAAGATATCTGTACATGTCCCGCGGAGTCGGCTGCAGTCCCGAGCAGATAATCATCGGCGCCGGCACCCAGCAGATAACCAACCAGCTCGCGACCCTGCTTAGAAAACAGGGCGTCGAACACGTTGCCCTTGAAGATCCCGGCTACATGCCTGTAAGAAACGTGTTCCGCGACAGGGGATTCGCCATTACTTCGGTCGCAGTCAAAAGCAATGGTCTTGCAATCGAAAAACTACCCGCCAACATCAGGGCCGCCGCTTACGTCAGCCCATCAAATCACGCTTACACAGGAAGCGTCATGCCGGTTGGCCGCAGATACGAGCTTCTCTCCTGGGCTGAGGAGAACAACAGCTACATAATCGAGGACGATTACGACAGCGAGCTCAGATACTTCGGCAAACCCATACCTGCCCTGAAGGGTCTGGACGGAAGCGAAAGGGTGATTTATCTGGGATCGTTTTCGAGCACTCTGTTCGCGGCGCTTAAGATAAGTTACATGGTCCTGCCTGCCGGAATGGCAGAGGTCTTCTCCTCAATAGCCGGCGACTACTCACCGACATGTTCCAAGCTCGAACAGCTGACCCTGGCCATGTTCATGGAGAGCGGCCTCTACCAGACGCACATTAAAAAGCTCCGCAAGCTCTACTCACAGAAGCTTGTTAAGATCACCGACGCCTTCAACGCAAAAGCATCAGACTTTGTACGCGTCATAAGTTCCTCGTCCGGAATAAGCATAATACTTGAAATAGATTCGCCGAAGACTCCGGGACAAATAAAAAGGGACGCCGAAGGGCTCGGCATCCCTGCTGTCTGCGTTGGCCGCAGAATTATTCTTTATTATAATCAGATTCCTCTGTCAGAGATTGACGGCGCCGTCTCAAAGCTGGCAGATTTGTGGCGGCGATAAGGATCAGTATCGAAGCGATGGTGATCAGCAGGCCGTTGATCAGTCCTGCCGGTCTGAAGGAGAGTTCTATTTCGTGAGTTCCCGCATCGAGCTCGGCGCTGATCCAGCAATCTCCGGTCTGCTCACTTATTTCTGTCTTCCTGCCGTCGATCTTCATCGACCACCCCTCTTCATAAGGAATGGATGTTACGAGGACTCCGCCGTCACCGGCGTCTATGGTGCCCCTGATTCTTGTGTCTGACGCTTCAGTCACTGTCATGAGGCTTGAGGATATCATGCCGTAAGCCTTGTCCCACGCTTCCTTGTCCATCGTGCAGACATAGCATGTAATTCTGCCTGATCTTCCCGCCTCAAAGTTTACTTTGATCTTAAAGTTGTCGCCCGTCTTCATCTCCCCTATGTTGAGTATGGAGCCGCAGTCCGCCTGAACCGCAATGTCCTCCGGATTGTCCGGGGTTTCGATGAATATTTCTTCAGCGTAATCAGCAGCCACATAAACATAGTACTTGTCGTTCACCTCCGCCGTGTAGCTGATGTCGACGGAAGCGCTTGTACCCGGCTCGGGCTGTGTGCTCTCAATATGCGAATCACTTATGTACTGAGGATTTACATTGCTTCCGGAGAGAACGCCGCGGCCCATGTTTATGAACACCTTCTCCACTTCGCCTGAAGTGGCGGCTCTGACGTAATCGTCAAGATTGACGAACGGATTTACATCGTACGGTTTCCACGTTCTGATCGATGTCGGCAGCATGTAACCTATGGAGAGAGGATACTTGCTCTCATAAAGTCTTGAGTGCCCGTCCATCATCATATATTCAAAATCAGGATCCTTAAGTTTCCTGTTCTTGGCTATCATGTAATCTACATTAGTGATGCAGCTGGTCACCGGACTGGTCTCATTGAAGTTGAACCTGTTGCTTCCCGGATGTCCCTCCAGTCCGATGCGTTCCATGAGCGTCGTCGTGTTGCTGTTCAGCGTCGACGCGAACTGGCCCATTCCTCTGTAATGGTAGAACGCCGGGCAATTGTGAATGAGAGGATCGTCGATTTCTGTTCTCGCGAATCTGCCGTTGCCTCCTTTTGATGTAGGTCCGCCGGCGGTATTGGCGTAATCAGCCAGTCTCATTACACTCGCCTTGTTCTCGTTGTATGTCTCTCTCGAAGAATTGCCCATTGTATCAAAGTACATTCCTGTGCTCACACACATCTCCGCCGCTACTATGACAGCGAGAAGCGCCATGAACGATCTGCGCATGAGCTTCTGACTCTTGTACAGATTGATTAGAATTCCGTAAGCTGCCGTGAGAGCCAGTCCGTAGTAGACGAAGACATTCATGTCGTCCACAACACTGACAAGAATCTTCTGAGCCAGAATGTAATAGACTGCTATTGTGCCGAATATGATGACCATCCGGTTCGGTTTGATTCCGTTCAATCTGTTGAACGCCCTGTACGCCATCGCAACCAGCACGAAGCAGATAACAAAAGTGAATCTGTGCGGCAGCTGATTCGGGAAGTGCATTCCGTGCCAGATGAAATCAAGCTTGTTTATGTTTATGCTCAGGAACATGAAAACCAGAAAAGCTCCGTTGAGAGCTTTTTCCCTGGCCGGTATCTCCCGCGAAATGAAGTAGCACGCAAGCATCACTGTAACGAGGAATCCGCAGCATATGTTCGGCAGGCCCTCGATGTATGTCAGGTGCGCAACAGGAAGAAGCTGGTTTATTACATTCAGAACGTCGTAGTAAAAGTTCCAGTCTTCAGGCATTGAAGATGAGAAATAATAAGCGTTCTGCATGCTGATGAACGTAGGCAAAAGCATCACGGCGGACATGCCTATTCCAAGCAGTGAAGCGAACACAGCTTTCAGAGTAGTCATGAGGCATCCTTTTGCCCCTCTGTCCCTGACTGTGATGAAGTAGAAGACAGGGTAATAGACGAGTATGAATATGCACACCATGATGGCTATGTAGTAATTGCTGAACACTATGAGCGCCAGACAGACAGTGTACAGCGCCATTCGCCCGTCCTTTATAAGCCTGTTGAGTCCAAGCATGAGCAGAGGCAGAAGCATTACCGCGTCAAGCCACATTATGCACCAGTAATAACCGATAGCGTAGGAGCTGAGCGCGTACATGCAGGCGAAGAGAACCGTCTTGATTCCGCCCTGCCTGTCAGCAAGAAGTTCGGACGGATTGTAGACATTCTTCAGATATATGTACATGAAGCTTCCCGACAGGCCGATTTTGATGAGCAGTATGATGCTCACACCCTCCATGATCAGTGTCTTCGGGAACAGAACGAGAAGCAGGTTCAGAGGGCTCGCGCCGTAGTAAGACATGAGGCACCAGAAGTTGCACCCGCCGCCGCTGTTCCAGGAGTAAAAGAGGCTGCCCCCTCCCTGGAGTCTGCTCTGGAGCTCACTGAGAAACGGGACGTACTGATGGTACATGTCTATGATCGCGAGCTGCTGACTTCCGAAAGGATATATTCCTGACAGCGCGAAAATAAAGGCCAGTATGAAAACCGGCATGAAGAACGCCATGAAGACGTATCTGTTCACTTTCAGGAAATTCAGGAGCTTATTCTTCAATATTGGATTCCTTTTCAACATAGACAGGTCTGCCCTTTGTCTCCAGATACATCCTGCCGATGTACTCACCGATGAGACCCAGTATGGCTATGATCAATCCGCCGAAGAAGAGTATGAGACAAATTGTCGACGCATACCCCGGGGTGTCTTTTCCCATGACGAGTGTCTTGATTATCTCTATTATCAGATAGATTGCCGACCCCACTGCAACAATGCTTCCGAACGCGCCCGCGAATTTAAGCGGCGAATCCGCGAAGTCAATGAATCCGTCGATAGCATATCTCGTGAGACTCCAGACAGTCCACTTTGTCTCGCCCGAAAACCTCTTCACGTTCTCGAACTCGACCCATTCAGCATCGAAACCCACCCAGGCGAAAATGCCTTTGCTGAAACGCTGTGTTTCAGGCATGTCCGCAATGGCCTTTACTATGGAATGGTTCATCAGCCTGAAGTCCACCGCGCCGTCGACGATCTCTATCTCACAGTACTTGTTCATCAGTTTATAGAAGAGTCTTGCAAAGGCACTCCGTATCTTCGGTTCGCCTTTCCTGCTCACCCTTCTTGCCGCGACAGTATCGCAGCCTGTTGCTTCCATCTTCCTGAGCATCTCGCATATGAGCTCAGGCGGATGCTGCAGGTCGGCGTCCATGAGGACAGCCAGATCGCTCGGACAGCCGCCCCTCGTCCCTTTGGCTGAAGCCCTGATGCCGGCGCAGATGGCGGCCTCCTTGCCGAAGTTCCTGCTGAAGGAAATGTATTTGACGGCAGTGAGATCCTCCGCGCCTCTTTCGGCAACCAGCTTTATCTGTTCAAGTGTCCCGTCCGTGCTTCCGTCATCTATGAAAATGTAACTGAAATCATAGCTGTTTCTGTACTCACCGCTCTCGGCGATGCGGGACTCAACAGCCTGAACACTTTCGTAAAACGCTTCTATATTCGGTTCTTCATTGTAGCAGGGAACTATGATGTCCACCCGCATGCTCTTTGATTCGTAACCGTTCATTTCACTCATGGACTTATTGTAAAGCCAGTCAATTTTTGTGTCAACAATCGCGGTGCTGCGCGAAAAAAGAGACTCGCTGTCGCGAGTCTCTTAAATGTTGCTTTTGCATGATGCTTTAAGCTTATTTGCTTACTGCATCGAGGAATGCCTTCTCTGAAAGCTCATCAGCATATTCTGAATCCATTTCCTTGATTCCTGCAGGGAATTCATACTTCGCAAGTCTCTCTACGAATGGATCCGGATCGAAGTGCTCAGGACCCCATGCGCCCGGCTCATTCCAGATGCCCTTAGCGATGAGTTCCATCATGATTACAGGACCTACAGCGGTCTGTGCTACTACTGAGTTAGTAGTGTACTTCTTGATGCATTCCTGGTTGTCAGCTACCTGATAGAGATATACTGATCTGTACTTGCCGTCTTTCCAGCCAGTTACCCATGTGCCTGCGCAGCCCTTGCCTGTCATCTCGTCAGTTGCGCCAACCGGTGAAGGGATAACCTTGCAGACGAAGTCTCTAGGAGTAATCTCGCTGTCGCCGACCTTTACCTTGTCTCTCTTGTTGTCGAGTCCCCATCCGTGGAGAGTCAGCAGCTTAGCTCTGAATTCTCTAGGAACACCGTACTTGAATGTAACTCTGTTGCAGTCGATTTCTCTAGGAACGAGGAGTACTTCTTCGTGCTCTACGTTTACAACTTCTACGTCGCCGATTCCACCAGGGAAGTTGAAGATCTCAGGCTCTGAGAACGGCTCTGTGCAGAACCAGTGTCCATCAGGATTTTCTTCATTCTTTTCCCAGATTACAGGTGGCTGCAGACACTCTTCGATGGTTGTCCATACGGAGAATCCGAAGTCTGAATCAGTGTTTCCATAGTTGTCGCCGTCACGTACGTCTACTCTGTCGATCTTGTCGAAGAGATGTACGCTTAGCAAACTGATAATCACCCAGTTTGATGTACGGCAGTTCGTAAGGCTTCTCAGGATGCTCGGTGCCAAGCGTCATTGCGCAGTCGAGGTATCCAATCTTCAGCTCAAGGCATGTATCGAAAATAGTCTGGTTCATTCTTGGGTCACATGCGTTCATTGCGAAGTCACATCCGTGCTCTGCTACAACAGCCTTGATGCTCTCAGGGTCCATTGCGTTGATCTGTGCAGGAACGAATTTTCCGCCGCCGCAAATTTCATTGGCAACCTTTTCTGCTCTGGCCAGGTCATAGTCAGCTACTACTACCTTTTCTGCCCAGTCGCCTTCCGCGCCGGCTCTCTCGATGATCTTTGCAGCTGAAGTTCCTACTCCGCCTGCGCCGATAATAAGTAATTTCATAGTTCTTACCTCCTACTAATATCACTTTTTTATTTGTTTGCTATTCTATGACTTAATTTTAAGCCTATTCCTTACGTTGCGCAATGAGCCTTTTGCTCTATTAATGTACTAATTTGCTCTACTTCTGTTTGTCTTCCTTGAGGTCTATGAGTATCAGTTCCAGACCCATTCCCTTGAAAACGCTTCTGAGGCTCAGGGCGTCTGAGCTGAAGTATGTCGCGCTGGATACTGAAGGCTCTTCGCAGAGGGTGCTCAGCAGTTTCTCTCTCCTTGAACGCTCTCCTTCTTCCCTGCCCATGGATTCGATTCTGCTGATCAGGTTGTCTCTCTCCATTCTGTATCTGAGCACTCTGAACTGTCCCGACAGGCCTGTGCACCTGACGAGAAACTCCGCTTCACTGTCATAGTTCTTTATGAGTCTGAGCAGATCGCTGGCGGAGTTGGTCTTCTTAAGGGTCTTGATCGCGTTGTCGTCAAAATTGTAGACGAGAATGCTGAGGCTGCTGAGCGGTCCCGGGAACTTCTCCTTTGTTGTCACCATGTAGTTGCTTCCCGACGCAATGAGATTCTCTCCGAGCTCACGAAGCAGTTTGTAAGGCTCAGCCAGTATCCTGTTTACTTCCCTGCTCATTATTTCTTCGAGCTGCGGCTCGCCTGTCAGCACCTCCGCGTAGTCATCGTAGATGTCAACGTCAATAATCGTCGGCTTGACCTTAATCTTGTCAAGGTAGTCCGCGTATACGCCGTTGACCTGGCGGCGGATGGCGTTTTCAATCTGCTCAGGAGAGCATCTTGTGTACTTGGCTTCTATCTCGCGGCTGATAATCTTTCCTATGTACTTCTTTCTGTATTCCAGCGGATGCATGCCGAACCACTGCTCGAAATGCCTGATGTAATATCTGACTGCTGAGAATCCGGTTTCCTCCGCGATTGTTCCGATTTTCTTGTTTGTTCCGAGCAGCAGCTTCTCAGACTCCTCGACTCTTATGTAGCTGAGAAGATCCTGAAAGCTGAGCCCGGCAGCCTCTTTGATTATATGGGACAGATAGTAAATGCTCAGGTGCTCTCTCTCAGCAATTTCACTGAGAGTGAGTTTCCTGTTGTAGTTGTCGTACATGTAGTCTGTGATTCTGTTGAGACGTCCGGCGAGAATCTTGTTGCCTTTGCTTTTAGCATCATTCTTGAATTTGCCGTCCTCCATGATGAAGTATCTGAAGTCTGACATGAGACACGCTATCAGATTGTGGGTGCTCTCGATGACTTTGTGCTCATAGCCGTAGCCCTTCTGAAGAACCTCCATCATTATCCTGGCCAGAATGCCCCTTAGGATGTCAAGACTCTCATCGCTGTCGTCCTCCATCTCGGTTACGAAGAAGCTGTTTCTGAGATTATCGTAGTATCTTGAGAAATATGTCAGGTCCAGCTGAAGCATCATCACCATGTTGTCCTCTCCGGTGCTCTCGAAGCTGTGCATTTCCCTGTCATTCAGGATATATACAT
>CADAHK010000057.1:0-7734 GCA_902787725.1 uncultured Eubacteriales bacterium
GGCGCTTTGCGTGTCGGCGCTCTTTATCGGCGTTTTGGTCACGTACGTTTCAGTCAAAATGGAAGTTTCGCCGGGGATTCTGGTCAGAAAGCTCTGGAAACCCTTCAGCAGAACACTCAGAACGGGTTCGCTGGAGGAAACATACGGTCTGTCGGAACAGGTCTGCAACAAGGATTTGGGAATTGAAAAGAATTATTTATCGGTAACACTTCCGCAAGGCCTTGTTCTGTACATGCCAATCAATGTAATAGGAACTCTTGCGCTTACAGTATATGCCGCATCGCGTTTTGAGATTACAGTAACGATTGTCTGGTTCGTTGTTGCTATGGTTCTCGCTGTTATTCTCTTCGTGGCAACTCCGCCTGTACCGGGCGCCAATCTTCTGGCCTATATCGCCATATTCGCCCAGTTGGGAATTGCCAGTCAGACTCTTATTGACGCGATGGTCTTTGATATAGTTTTCGGAATCTTCGCGGCTGCGGCAAACCTGGCAATGCTTCAGCTGGATCTGGTTATCCAGGCTAACTCCATAGGACTGCTGGATAAAGACTGTTTGAAGAAAGACTCGATATAAAAGTGGAGGTCACCAATGAATATAGCTAGATTAAAAGCGGCCGGAAGAATTGCATCTCTCCTTCTGATATTTGTTTTACTTGCAGCTTTCTGCTTTTTGCCGCAGCGGGCAAGAGCGGCGAGCAATTTTTATATTACGGATTATGACGTGCAGGTCGCAATCAACGAAGATGACACTTATGAAATCACTGAAACCATAAGTGTCCACTTCACTTCGCCGAGCCACGGCATTTACAGAACAATTCCTCTCAGAACAACCCTGGACAGGGACGGACAAACCTCGACATATTACGCCAAGGTGAGGGGTTTTACCATGCTCAGCGGAGAAGACTGGACGGATGAAAGTGAGATGGGTTCTTTCAGCGCGCGCATAGGCGACCCGGACAGGTTCGCGGAGACTGACACAGTCTACAAAATGCGTTATACATATGACACGAGAGGCGACCACCTTAAGGACGCGGACGAGGTTTACTACAACCTCATCGGAACGTCATGGGAAGCCCAGTCAATAGATCACGTTTCTTTTGATGTCACATTCCCTAAGTCTATCGACATGAACAAGGTTGGCATAAAAACGGGAAGTGATCAGTATGTGCCTTTTGAAGTTGTTTCAGATACTGAGCTCAAAGGCGAGACGTCGAGTTTCGTTCTTGGCGGTCTGACAATAAGGGCCGTGCTTCCTGAAGGTTACTTCACGCGCCAGGCTTCATCCGCAAACTTTCCGCAGAACTTACTGCTGTACATACTGTCGGGCCTCATGATCATTCTCGCGGCCGCGGGGGTTGTGCTTTGGAGAAAGTACGGCAGGGATCCTCATGTGGTGGAGACGGAGGAGTTCTATCCGCCTGAGAAGCTGAGCGCGCCTGAAGTCGGATATCTGGCCGAGGGGTCGGTAACGGGAACCCACGTCATAAGCGCTCTTCTTAGCCTTGCTGACAGAGGTTATCTGAAGATAGCTGAGGTTGAAATTCCTGTCGGCAAAAAGAAGAAAAAGACCAAGGAAACATATGAGATTACAAAGCTGCGTGAGTATGATGACAGCGTCATAGGCGAGAGCGTGTTTTTGAAAGGTCTGTTCAAGGAAGGGGATTCTGTAACTCTTGATCAGCTTAAGGACAAGTTCTATACGACGGTAAACGCTGTCAAGAAGCTCGTGGAGAGCCATTACAAGGGAAAGCTTTATGATCCTAAGGCGGCAAAATACGCCCGCGTGATGAAAACAGGAGCGATTGTCGGCATGATCTTATTGATGGCGTTGTGTCTGCTCAACGGAAGCATGCCGCTTAGCCTGGGCGGAGAGGACGCTGTCATGGGAATCCTCTACGCGGGCACCATAACGACAACTCTGTTCATCATCGGATTCGGCGGGATCGGCAAGAGGATACAGGAAGGGCGCAAAGGCCTGGGCATCCTCGGGTTCATCGGTTGCATACTTCTCGGCGTAATTCTGAGCTTTGTCTTCGGGATCGCTCCCGGAACCAAATTTGTTCCTTACATTATCGGAATCGGGGCGAGCTTTGTTCTGTTCATAATCTCTGCTCTCTGCGAGAGAAAAACCGACTGGTACGCTTCGGTCCTCGGCAAAATCAGAGGATACAAGAACTTCCTTGAAATTGCCGAAAAAGACAGGATGGAAGCACTCGCGGAAGAGGACCCGGAATATTTCTATAAAAATCTTGCATTTGCCTATTCACTGGGCGTAACAACCGTATATGCAAAGAACTTCGCGTCTCTGGCTACCGAACCGCCTGAATGGTATGAGGGAACTGTCTATGTCGGAGGCGATCCTGTAACATCCATGTCTTTCCTGAACTCAATGGATTCCATGATGAAGAGCATATCGTCCAGCATGACCTCATCGCCGTCGAGCAGCGGCGGTGGCGGCGGTTCCTTCTCCGGCGGAGGCGGCGGAGGCGGCGGTGGCGGCGGCTCCTGGTAGAGACCGGTTCTGTTTTGTGATATAATATCCTATCTGACAAAGCAATTCTTTAAACAGGTAAACGATTATGAAGGGATTCAAAAGCAGGTTTCCTGCAGCGATTCTCGGAATAGTGCTGACTCTGGCAATGACCCTGGCTGCGCCTGTGGTTGTTTTTGCTGACGACGGGTCTTCTGTTCCGACCAGAGTAACTGAATACTTCAATGTAGATGTACAGGTCAACGAGAACAACAGCTACGAATTCACGGAAACCGTGGGAACTGTCTTCAACACTGAAGGCCACGGAATATACAGATATGTTCCGACGTCATTCGACGGGATAGACGAGAAGGTGGATTCAGGCTGGTGCTCAACTGATCCGGTGGAGATCTATGAGGAGGATGGAAACTACATTCTGCAGATGGGCTCCGGATCGAGTTATATCTACGGAGAGCATGAGTTCAAATACGGATATAAGATAACCTTCAGGGATGACCGCGATACTACGGGGGACTACATGTACATCGATGTTCTGCCGACGGACTGGCGGACTCCGATAGATTCGTCTGAAATCACCATTCACATGCCGAAGCCGGTCGAAAAGGACTGGACGACGGTGTATGTCGGCAAGTACGGCGTGCAGTATGACGACACAATGGACTCCTGGGACATGCCTGACAGCAGGACGATCAGCATAAAGGCCGAAAACCTTGACGAAGGCGTCGGTATTACAGTGCTGACGAGAATGCCGGAAGGATACTGGGTAGGCCAGGAGGACTACCAGGGAATCAAAACGGCGTCGACAGGAATACCTGCCATTGCCGCACTGCTTTTCGGACTGCTCTGGACAAGGTTCGGCAGGAGACAGCACATAGTCGAGACAGTTGAGTTCCATCCGCCTGAAGGCGTAACCCCTGCTGAAATAGGCCTCATAATAGACGGTGTTCTGGATAAGAAAGACATGGTTTCAATGTTCGTGTACTTCGCGCAGAAGGGGTACATGAAGATTGAAGAAGTTGCGAAGAGAGAGTTTGTCTTTACTAAGCTCAAAGATATTGACGATAGCGAGAAGCTGTTCGCCAGACAGCTGTTTGACGGACTTTTCACGGAGGCTGATGCTGTCAGCACAAAAGATCTGGGCGAAGATTTCGCGTACGCCTACCGCGACGCCTGCACTACAGTAGAGGATGATTACGGCGACATCACGCCGGCTTCCACAAGCATTCTCCAGACACTGGGCGGAATAGTGCTGTATTTTATCGCAATAGCTGTTCCGTGCGCCGCAGTGGCATACATGGTGCGCCCGGAAGGCTACATTTTCGGAGCGCTGCTGACCGGGGTCATAGCCGCGTGGCTGACCGGCCGGATCAGAAAGAGCTACAAGAGGAGGCTCTCCGGCAAGAAGACCGGATCAAGAGTATACAGGATCATCCTGTGGGCAATTGACGCGGCGGTTCTGCTGTTCACCGCAGCGGGAGTAGGCAGCGCCTTTGGCAGCACAATTACAGGCGGGCTCTACTTCATTTGCTTCGCGGCCTGTCAGTTCTTCAATGTCTACTGCGACAGGATCTCAGATACTGCGTTTAAGTACATGGGCCAGATTCTCGGACTGAGAAATTTCATCAGGACGGCCGAAGTGGACAGAATTGAGGCCCTCGTCGAGGAAGACCCTGAGTACTTCTTCAGCATACTGCCGTACGCCTATGTAATGGGGCTCACGGATAAGTGGATCAAGAAATTTGAAAACATACACATTCCAATACCAGACTGGTACAGGACGTATAACGCTACCGGAACATACATACCTATATTCCACATGGGAGATTCCATGGGCCACATGACGAGTGTAGTCGCGACATCCGTGCGTTCGCAGCTTCCTTCAGACGCCTTCAGCGGAAGCGATACAGGAGGCGGCTGGTTCACCGGAGGCGGCGGTGGCGGCTTCTCCGGTGGAGGAGGATTTTCCGGCGGCGGAGGCGGCGGCGGAGGCGGCGGCTTCTGGTAGAGCCAACCCCGCTTTTGGATAATATAAACGTAAAGGTAATATGAACATATTAGTTGCTAATGATGATGGGATAGAGGCTCGCGGATTGCGAGAGCTGGTGAATGCGCTGACTGAAAGAGTCGGAGCGGATGTTTACGTTTTTGCGCCCGACGGTCAGAGAAGCGCTGCGAGCCACGCCATAACCCTGAGAAGCCCCATAAGCGTCTGGCAGGTGCCTTTTGAAGGCGCCGCTGAAGCCTTTGCTTTAGATGGAACTCCTGCCGACTGCGTCGCGGTGGGCCTGAAGATGCTCAGGCTGAAAGGCATCGATATAGACGTTGTCTTCGCCGGAATAAACCACGGCGCCAATGTAGGTACTGACATCGTTTATTCAGGCACTGTGGGAGCGGCTCTTGAGGGGTCCATTCAGGGTGTTCCTTCGGTTGCTGTTTCGGTGGACAGCCACAAGGCAACGCATTTCGGTTACGCCTGCGATCTCGCGGTCGATCTGATGGAGAAGACCGGGGGCGAGTGGGACAGCCGCGTCATGATAAACATCAATACGCCGGATTTACCGGCTGATGAGATAAAAGGAGTGTTTACAACTGTACTCGGTGAGAGAGAATACCTGAACGATGTGCAGATGAAAACGGAGGGGGAGGTTACGACCTTCGTATACGGCGGAGATCCGGTGCTCTATGAGAGTGACGACAACCACTTTGATGTGGTCGCTCTCGAGAACGGGTACGCGTCCGTCTCTCCGGTTCAAAAGGACATGACAGCATATAACGCCGGCAAAATGCTGGAAGACTGGAGGATAGGAAAATGACGATGAACAGAGAAGACACATTAGCGGTTTTTATTGATTTTCAGGAGAAACTGGTGCCTGCGATGAACCACAAGGAGGAGCTGGTGGACAAGACCTGCAGACTGGCGAAGGGCCTTAAGGTTCTCGACATTCCGCACATTGTTACCCAGCAGTACACAAAGGGCATCGGCGAGACGATTCCTGAGGTGGCTGAGGCCATAGGCGAGTTTGAACCGATCGACAAGACGACTTTCAGCTGCATGAGCCATGTGGACTTCATAAACCAGCTGGAGATAGCCGCAAAGAAGAATGTGATCGTCTGCGGAATCGAAGCGCACATATGCGTCCAGCAGACTGTTGAGCAGCTGCTTGAAGAAGGATACAACGTCTACGTAGCGGCGGACTGTATCTCATCGCGCAGCCAGAATGATTTTCTTTGGGCTACTGAAAGAATGGAAAAAGCGGGGGCTGTCCTGACTACTTATGAATCGATTCTGTACGAGCTCCTCAAGGATTCAAAGGCCGAAGGGTTCAGAGAGATATCAAAAATCGTAAAGTAACACGGAAACGGGGACAGAGCGGCATGTTCTTATTCGATAACAGAATAACTTTAGAAAACAGAGACGTGCTGGAGGAGTATCTGAACGGATTCGAGTACAAGACCTCCGGACTCTCTTACAGCGCTCTTTACATGTGGCGTGATATCAATCAGTTCAGCTGGACGATGATGGGCGACTACATGTGCATGAGCGGCGTCAGCCATCTGGAGCTGGAGCAGGGAATAGAGCTCCCTTTCATGTTCCCGCCGCTGACAAAGACGGGCGGATACGACAGGGATTCTCTGCGCGCAACCATATTTGAGGCCCGCGATTTCTTTGAAAGCAAAGGCCACCCGTTCAGCCTCAGGCTGGTTCCGTTCCACATCCTGGAGATAATAAAAGAGGCAGTGCCTGAGCTCAAGTGGGAGGACGACCGTCCGAACTACGACTACATCTATCTGACAAAAGACCTGATAGATCTTGCGGGAAGGGATTACCACAAGAAAAAGAATCATCTTAACTATTTTAAGAAGACATATGAGTATGAATATGTTAAGATGACATCTGACATGGCTGATGAGGCCATGCAGTTCATCGACGAGTTTAACCGTCGAAAGGAAATTCCGGCCCATGAGATGGAGCTCCTCAAGATGGAAGAGGAAGCCATGGACGATGTGTTCAGAAATCTCGAGGCTGTAGGCTACGAGGCGGGCGCTATCCGCATAGGCGGCAAGATAGAGGCCGTCGCGGTCGGCGGACGGCTGGGAACCAAGATGATCACAGAGCATGTTGAGAAGGCGAATGTCGAGTACAGAGGACTGTATCAGGCCATAAACAACGAGTTCTGCAAGCATGTTGCCGGCTGGGCCAAGTACATAAACAGGGAAGAGGACATGGGCATACCGAACCTTAGAAAGGCGAAGCTTTCATACAGACCATGCCGTCTTCTGGAGAAGTACATAGGACATTTTTAGAAAGCGTATCAGAAATTCTGTTAAAAAATTAACAGAATTTGCGCTAAAACCATTGACAACCCTTGAAACTATGGTATTATAACAGTGCAAACAAATTAAATTGATTTTATCGGAATAGCCGTTAAAATATTAACAAACCCAAAAAGATATACCCAGAATCAGTATATTATTAAGGAGGAAACTAAAAAAATGAGAGAAGTTGTAATCGTAGGTGCTGCAAGAACAGCAATCGGCAAGTTCGGTGGAACTCTGAAGAACGTCCCAACAAGAACGCTCGGCGCGGTTTGTATTGAAGAAGCTCTGAAGAGAGCGGGCGTTGAGAAGGATCAGGTAGATGAAGTCATCATGGGATGCGTACTCCAGGGCGGTCTCGGACAGAACGTTGCGAGACAGATGATGCTGGACGCAGGTCTGCCTGTTGAAGTTCCTTGCTTCACCATCAATAAAGTCTGCGGTTCTGGTCTGAGAGCAGTTGAACTGGCTGCACAGATCATCAAGGCCGGAGACGCTGATATCATTGTTGCAGGCGGTGCTGAGAACATGTCATCTACAGGATATACAGTTCCTGCTGCAAGATGGGGAGCCAGAATGTTCGACGCGCAGATGAAGGACATGATGGTAAACGATGGCCTTTGGGATGTATTCAACAACTATCACATGGGCATGACCGCAGAAAACGTAGCTGAACAGTGGGGACTGACCAGAGAAGAACTGGACGAGTTCTCCGTTATCTCACAGCAGAGAGCCGAGAAGGCTGTTGACAGCGGCGTATTCGATGAGGAAATCGTTCCGGTTACCATTCCGCAGAGAAAGGGCGATCCGATCGTATTCGATAAGGACGAGCACCTTACACGTGGATCCACAATGGAAAAGGTTGCGAAGCTGAAGCCTGCATTCAAGAAGGACGGCGGCGTCGTAACAGCAGCTAACGCTTCCGG
>CADAHK010000057.1:7791-30754 GCA_902787725.1 uncultured Eubacteriales bacterium
GGCGGTGTTGATCCTTCAATCATGGGCGTTGGTCCTGTACCTGCTTCCAGAAAGGCTCTGGAGAAGGCCGGCCTGACAATCGAGGACATGGATCTGGTAGAAGCAAACGAAGCGTTTGCTGCACAGTCACTGGCAGTCAGAAAGGATCTGGGACTCGATCCTGAAAAGACTAACGTAAACGGCGGCGCAATCGCTCTGGGACACCCAATCGGAGCATCCGGCTGCAGAATCCTGATCACGCTCCTGTACGAGATGCAGAGAAGAGGAAGCCACTACGGTCTCGCAACTCTGTGCATCGGCGGCGGCATGGGAACATCAGTCATCGTAGAAATGTAAGCTCATCAGAGCATACCGCCTGAAGTGAGACTTCAGGGCGAAACCATAGAGAGACCGCTGCTTCGGCAGCGGTCTTTTAGTTTACATATGTGATAGAATAACATTGTCATGAGTGATAGAGTATTCAGAATCGGACCGATTCGTCCGCCAAGTGAAGCAAACAGCCTGCTGATTCAGGTAACCAACGGATGCACCTGGAACAAGTGCAGGTTCTGCCGGCTGTACAGGCACACAAAGTTCAAGGCCTACAGCGCGGACAGCATAAGATCCGACATAGACAACATAGCGTACTGGGCAGAGCGCGTCAGGAAACATGAGCGCAAAGCCGGCTGGGATATCGACGGCATAAACGCTGAGCTGTCATCGATAGCCGATGACGAGGAAAGGCAGTGCATGTACACAGTCGCGAACTGGCTTATCGCGGGCGGCGAGAATGTCTTCCTCCAGGACGGCAACAGCACCGCGCTCAGCAGCGGCAGATTGACCGATGTGCTCGTTTACCTCAGGCAGGTCTTTCCGCAGATAAAGAGAATCACATCCTACGGAAGAGCGGAGAATCTGTCGAGATCTTCAGCTGAAGACTACGCCGAGCTGAAGGCGGCAGGTCTCGACAGAATCCATTCGGGCTTCGAGTCAGGATCGGACGCCGTGCTTAAGCGGATAAACAAAGGCGTTACACAGGAGCAGCAGATACGCGCGGGAAAGGCGGTAAAAGCCGGCGGAATCGAACTGAGCATATACTTCATGCCCGGAGTAGGAGGAAGGGACCTGTCCGCGGACAACGCCGAGGGAACGGCGGAAGTAATCAACGCTGTGGAACCGGATTTCGTGAGAGTCCGTACGGCGGCCGTCAAGCCGGGGACTGAGCTGTACAAGGACTGGCAGGACGGACTGTTTGAACTTTGCGGCGATGATGATAAAGTGCGTGAGATACGCAGGGTGATCGAACTGACCGGTGAAACTGCCGGCGAAAAGAATGCTGCCATAGGAACATATCTGGTGAGCGACCACATGATCAATTTGCTTCAGGACATCGAAGGATATCTTGGAAGACACGGCGGCGACACAGACGACCGCGTCAGAATGCTTGCGCGCATAGATGAATATCTGGACATGCCCGAGGACAGACGGCGTGTGTTCCAGCTACTGAGGCGCACTCTTCGGGCCTACAGCCTGGACGACATGGAGAACATAAGCGACGTGCAGCTCAGACAGCTTTGCGCTGATGTCATGAAAGAGAATGAACTTGGATGGAACGTGCGGATGAACGGATACATCTGCCGATACGTATAAAAGACTTTGATGGATGACACTAAAAAGAAGACAATTAAACGGTACGCGCTGATAGGCTTCGGACTGACCATTCTGAACTTCGCCTACGTCATGGTGACTGTTCCCCACGGAATAATAAACGGCGGAGTAACAAGCTTCAGCATGATACTGGCCAGGCTGCCGCTGACGGAGCATCTTCCGGTCAACGCCTGGGTTGCAATAGTAACGATGATTCTCGCGCTTCTGTGCTGGATATTCCTGGGCAGAGACATTTTTATCGCGAGCCTCTACAGCTGCGTGGTTGGTGTCGCGGCATTCAACTTCTTCACGCTGATCATCCCTTCCGAAGTGATACACACAATGATAAGGATCGGACACATGGGGGAAAATCCCTTCATTCCTGTCGGCATGGCGCTGGAGCTTATAGCTGCCGCTGTCGTCGTCGGAGCGGGATACTATTTCTGCCTGAGCAATGATTCGACAGCGGTAGGCATGGATACCATCGCGCTTATACTGCACAAGAGGAATGAGAAGATTCCGATCGCCTACGCAATGTACGCAATAAACATCATAGTGCTTTTGCTCGGCCTGTACACTTATGGGCTGCGATGCGTGCTCATGGGAATCGCATTCGCGGGTCTGCAGGCGCTGACCTTAAATACTATGCTCCGAATTAAAGACAAGGCCGCCTAAAGAGGCGGTTTTGTGTTATAATACATTCTGAATTTGTATGCGCAGCCGTGAGGGGCTGCCGAGAGGGCTTAATGAAAGAATTACTAATGGGAAATGAAGCGGTAGCCATGGGCGCGCTGGCTGCGGGAGTGCAGGTGGTAGCGGGGTATCCGGGCACGCCGTCTTCAGAGGTACTGGAAACAATAGCAAAGAGAAATCCCGGCCATGTCTACGTCGAGTGGTCGGTCAACGAAAAGGCCGGGGCGGAGGTTGCGGCCGGAGCTGCTTATGCAGGAGCGCGCAGCCTCGTGACAATGAAACAAATGGGACTGAATGTCGCGTCCGATCCTGTGATGTGCGTCAACTACATTGGCGTAAAGGGCGGAATGGTCATTTATGTCTGCGACGATCCGGGTCCCATCTCATCCCAGACGGAGCAGGACACAAGAAGCTTCGCCAGATACGCCCACATACCGTGTTTTGACTGCGATTCCCCTGAACAGGCTTTTCAGGCAGTTCAGGATGCTTTTGCGTTCTCGGAGGAGCATGAAACGCCGGTCATATTGAGGTCGACGACGAGAGTATGCCACGCGTGCGCTGATATCGACGTTCCTGAGATTGGAAATCCGGAGCCGCCGGAAGGCTTCATCAAGGATACATCAAGATGGGTAATCTTCCCGAAGCTGGCATATCAGGCCAAGCTGAAGGTGGCAGGACGTGAGCCGGCGCTGGCGGCGGAGTTCTCGGAGTACAAAGGCAACACGATCGAAGGAAGCGGCCCTGTGGGAATAGCCTGCGGCGGGATTTCATATTCGTACGTAAAGGAAGCCATCCGCGGAAACGAGGACAGCTTCACGGTCATGAAGATAGCGACTCCATATCCGTTCCCGACAGATCTGGCGAGACAGTTCATGCTGGGTGCAGACAAGATAATATGCTTTGAAGAGCTCGATCCGTACATTGAGGACGCTCTGATCTATGAGTACGGAAACCTGAGTCTCGACATAGATAATTTCATAGAAGGCAAGAGGACCGGCACGGTCCGCCTCGGCGGAGAGCTGAGCGCGGTGGAGGTCGGTGAGGTAATAGAAAAAGTCACTGGTGTCGAAACATCGATTCCTTAGAGACCGGCAATCTACGGCGGAGACATCGGATGCTACACCCTTGGCAACGCGGCGCCGCTGGACATGGTTGATACGTGCCTTTGCATGGGCGCGGGAATTACAATGGCCCAGGGTCTGGATCACGCAATGAGAGGGCAGGACGATAAGCCGACATGTTTCGCCTTCGTTGGAGACTCTACGTTTTTCGCCAGCGGAATTACAGGCACGGTCAACGCGGTATACAATCAGTCAGACATGATTCTCTGTGTTCTCGACAACTCCACAACGGCGATGACGGGACACCAGCCGCACCCGGGAATGGGCGTTACCATGATGGGAGAGAAGGTAGAGCCCGTTGACATAGGCAGGGTTCTCGAAGGCATCGGAGTAAAATCCATACGCACCGTCGACCCACAGAACCTGGAAGAGTCCATGCAGGCTGTTTCTGAGGCCATGGAGGAAGAGGGCGTGAGAGTCGACCCGGAAAAGTGCATCGGATGCATGATGTGCATAAACGAGATAGGCTGCACCGCCCTGATACCGGACAGCGGAAATCTAACGGAAAAAGGCAAACCGAAAGCGATGATAGACAAGGCGCTCTGCGCGGGCTGCGGCCTTTGCGCTCAAATTTGCCCGGCGGACGCCATAGTAAAATAGAACGGTTTGGTAGCATAGACGATATTTGTAGCATAAACGCCATAGTAAAATAGAACGGTTTGGTAGCATAGACGATATTTGTAGCATAAAGGATAGATAAATGTCAGAGAATGAAGTAAAGAGCTGTCTGCTCTGCGGAGTCGGAGGACAGGGGACAGTTCTGGCATCGAGAATAATAGCTGCGGCGGCCATGGCAAAGGGCCTTCACGCCAGGACGGCAGAGACCATAGGCATGGCCCAGAGAGGCGGAAGCGTCGTAAGCCACGTGAGGATCGGCGAGACGATAGCATCACCAATGATTCCATGGGGAAGAGCTGATGTCATAATCGGATTCGAGCCCGGAGAGGCTGCGGCGAACATAAAGTATCTCAGAGAAGGCGGCGTTCTGATTCTTAGCAGCAGACAGGTAAAACCTGTTACCGCTGCCCTTGGCCAGAGCGGCTATGAAGGAGACGAATGCCTTAAGTGGCTCGGGGACAAAGGCGGCAGGTGCGTGGTGATAGATCCGGACAGGATCATCGAGGCCTGCGGATCGCCTAAGGTGCTGAACGTGGCCATGGCAGGAGCGCTGGCAGCGACGGGAGCAATGGGCCTCAGCGTCAGCGACATGGAAGAGGCTCTTAGAATAAGAATGAAACCGAAACTGCTGGAGAAGAACATGAAGGCTCTGCACATGGGAGCGGAGTGCGTAACAGAGAGGTAAGAATACATGAAGATGAAAAAAGCAACGCTTAATGACATTAGAAGACAGATCAAGCGCGTTCAGGCGGCCGACGGATTCTACGCCAAGCGCCTGAAGGGAATCGATCCCGAGGACATAAAGACAAAGGAGGATTTCGAGAAGCTTCCTTTCTCTGAAAAGGATGACCTCAGAGACGCCTATCCGCTGGGACTGGCTGCTGTGCCTGATGAGGAGATCGTCAGGATACATTCGTCGAGCGGCACGACCGGACTTCCTTGCATCATTCCTTACACGAAGAAGGATGTCGAGGACTGGGCGGAGCTGTTCAAGCGCTGCTACGAAATAGCGGGAATCACAAACAAGGACAGAATACACATCACTCCGGGTTACGGACTCTGGACGGCGGGCATAGGCTTCCAGCTGGGAGCTGAGAAACTGGGTGCCATGACGATCCCGATGGGACCGGGAAACACAGATAAGCAGATAAAGTTCATGCAGGACATGGAGTCGACAGTTCTCTGCGCGACTTCATCATACGCGCTGCTTCTGGCGGAGGAGATCGAAAAGCGCGGAGTCAAGGACACCATCAAGCTCAAGAAGGGCGTCATCGGTTCAGAACGCTGGGGCCCTAAGATGCGCGCTCGCATAGCGAACGAGCTGGGCGTTGAACTTTATGACATATACGGGCTGACCGAGGTATACGGACCGGGAATCGCAATCAACTGCGAGTACGAGACGGGCATGCATTACTTTGACGATTATCTTTACTTCGAAGTAATTGATCCGAAGACCGGCGAAGTGCTTCCTGACGGGGAACTTGGTGAGCTGGTAATCACTACGCTGAAGAAGGAAGGCGCGCCTCTGATCAGATACAGAACTCACGACCTGACACGCATAATACCTGACGACGTGCCGTGTCCGTGCGGACGCAAGCTTCCGAGAATCGATGTCATTCTCGGCAGAACGGACGACATGGTCAAGGTAAAGGGCGTAAACATATTCCCGGGACAGATTGAAGACTGTCTCAAGGACATAAACGGAGCGTCCAGCGAGTACCAGATTTTCATAGATCACGAAGACGGTAAGGACGTGATCAACCTCTTCGTCGAAACGATCTTCACCAAGAAGGGCGAGCGCCGTCATCTCGAAAAGGAGATCAAGGACAAGATCAAGAGCGTAATAAACGTCGGCGTAAATCCAAAGGCAGTCGACATCGGCGATCTGCCTAGAAGCGAGAAGAAGACGACGAGAGTATTTGACTACAGATATTAAAGGAAGGACAGACAATGACCGCAAAATCCATGATGCCCTACGTTGAAGGTAATTCAGCAATAAGGGCTATGTTCGAAGAGGGCGCGCGAATGGCGGCCCTGTACGGCAAGGAGAATGTCTACGATTTCAGCCTGGGAAACCCAAGCGTTCCGGCGCCGGATGAGGTAAATCAGGCCATACATGACATACTCGAAGAGGAGCACACTCTGCTGGTCCACGGCTACAACCAGAGCAACTCCGGTTATGAGGATGTGCGCAGGACAGTGGCGGAGCATCTGAATGAACTGCACGGGACGAACTTCACGTCCGAAAACATAATAATGACAGTCGGAGCAGCCAGCGGTCTCAACGTTGCGATAAAGGCGCTGGTGGATCCGGGCGAGGAGATTCTTGCCTTTGCGCCGTACTTCGTTGAGTACGGAAACTACGCCAAGAATCACGGAGCACAGCTGCGGGCGGTTCCTGCCGATACAGTAACCTTCCAGCCGAATCTCGACGCGATGAAAGAGATGATCACGGCGAAGACACGCGCGGTCATCATCAATTCTCCGAACAATCCGACGGGCGTAGTCTACAGCGAGGATACGATTAAAAAACTCGCAGCGGCGCTGAAGGAGAAGCAGGAAGAGCTGGGAACGGAGATCTACATCATCTCCGACGAACCGTACAGAGAGCTGGCGTACGACGGCGTAAATGTGCCGTACGTCACGAAGTACTACGATAACACCGTGGTCGGCTACTCCTGGAGCAAGAGCCTGTCGCTGCCGGGAGAGAGGATTGGCTATCTGGTGTTCCCGAGCGAGATGGCGGATTTCGACAACGCCATTCAGGCCGCGAACATCGCCAACAGAGTTCTGGGATACGTCAATGCGCCGACTCTGATCCAGAGAACCGCGGCCAGATGCATCAAGTGCAAGGCCGACATAGAAGCTTACGACCGCAACAGGAAGGCCCTCTACGAAGGACTGACCGACGCGGGTTACGAGTGCGTATTTCCTGAAGGAGCGTTCTACCTCTTCGTTAAATCGCCAATTGACGATGATGTGGAATTCTGCGCAAAGGCAAAGGAGCACCACATTCTGGTGGTGCCGGGAAAATCCTTCGCCTGTCCGGGCTACGTGCGCATCGCGTACTGCGTAAGCCACGATACAATAGTTAATTCGATGCCTGCGTTCGCAGAGCTCATGAAAGAGATAAAGGAAGACAAGGAGTAACAAGATGGCTGAAGTTATCGAGATGACGAATTTTATTCACGACATCATAGACAAGGACCTGGAAGAGGGCACATACGGGGAGAAGGTGCTGACAAGATTTCCGCCGGAGCCTAACGGCTACCTGCACATAGGTCACGCCAAATCCATATGCCTGAACTTCATGACAGCCCTGAAGTATCACGGCGGCTGCAACCTCAGATACGATGACACGAATCCGGTCAAGGAAGATGTGGAGTACGTTGATTCCATCGAAGAGGACGTAAGATGGCTGGGCTTCGAGTGGGCCGACAGATTATGGGCTTCGGACTACTTCGATGAGATGTACGAGTGCGCGGTTACGCTGATCAAGAAAGGACTCGCCTTCGTCTGCGATTACAGCGCTGATGAAATAAGAGCCACAAGAGGAACCCTTACCGAACCGGGCAAGGAGTCTCCATACAGAAACAGGAGCGTCGAAGAGAACATGAAGCTCTTTGAGGAAATGCGCGACGGCAAGTACGCGGACGGAGAGAAAGTGCTCCGCGCGAAGATCGACATGGCGTCTCCTAACATAAACATGAGAGACCCGGTTATCTACCGTATCGCCCACGCGTCACATCACAACACAGGCGACAAGTGGTGCATCTATCCTATGTACGATTTCGCACATCCGATAGAGGACGCGATTGAAGGCGTGACACATTCCATATGCACGCTGGAGTTCGAGGACCACAGACCTCTCTACGACTGGGTTCTCCAGGCCGTGGGCAAGTGGCCGTCACCTCCTAAGCAGATAGAGTTCGCGCGTCTGAACATAACCAACACGATAATGTCAAAGAGATATCTGAAGGCTCTCGTCGACGAGGGCAAGGTATCCGGTTGGGACGATCCGCGCATGCCGACCATCGCGGGAATCAGACGCAGAGGATATACGCCTGAAGCGGTGCGCGATTTCTGCGAGAGAATCGGCGTCGCAAAGGCAAACTCAACTGTCGATGTAGCTCTTCTGGAGAGCTGCGTGCGCGACGATCTGAAGACTAAGGTTGAGAACAGAAACGTTGTCGAGAATCCGATCAAGGTCGTGATCACAAACTATCCGGCTGATCAGAGCGAAGAGATGCCGATCGAAAACAACCGTGAGGTCCCTGAGATGGGAGATCGTCTCGTTCCATTCAGCAACGAGCTGTGGATCGACGGAGACGACTTCATGGAGGTGCCTGTGAAGAAGTACTTCAGACTCTTCCCGGGAAACGAAGTTCGTTTCAAAGGCGCTTACTTCCTCACATGCACGGACGTCATAAAGAATGACGACGGCTCGATCAAGGAGCTTCACTGCACATACGATCCGGATACCAAGAGCGGCACGGAAGGGGCCAACCGCAAGGTCAAAGGCACCATCCACTGGGTCGACGCAAAGACAGCGGTGAAGGTCAACATAAGAAACTACGATTACCTGATGATCGAGGATGAGAACGGTGACATGCAGCTGAATCCTGATTCCCTTATTGAATCAGAGGGATACGCCGAGCCTCTCCTCGGACAGGCAAAGGCAGGAGAACGCTTCCAGTTCTTCCGCAAGGGTTATTACATCTGCGACGAGGACGGAGGATTCAACAAGATCGTCGGACTCAAATCGTCGTTTAAGGTTAAGAAATAGGATAGCCTGAAGTGAGCAATAAGGTTGAAAAGAGAGAGCTGCCTGAACTTCTTTCGCCAGTCGGCGGAAAAACGCAGCTCGAAGCAGCAGTGAATAATGGAGCGGATGCCGTCTATATGGGCGGCTCCCTTTTTAATGCGCGGATCAACGCGGAAAATTTCAAGGAAGATACTCTTGCTGACGCCATCGACTTTGCTCACGAGAGGGGCGTGAAGGTCTACATCACACTGAACACGCTCATAAGAGACAGTGAACTGGAGCGCGCTTTCAGATACGCGTGCCGCCTCTATGAAATGGGTGCCGACGCGCTTATTCTTCAGGACATGGGACTGGCGCGCCTGATACACAAATACCTGCCGGACTTTCCGATGCATCTTTCTACTCAGGGAACTGTATATAATGTCCACGCCATAGATCTTGTGAAGCAGCTTGGCTTCAAACGTGTGGTGCCGGCGAGGGAACTGTCACTTGAAGAGATTCGCAGTCTGTGCGCGGAAGCGCATTATGAGGCGTCAAAGGACGCCGCGCCGCTTGAGGTAGAGGTATTCGTCCACGGGGCGCTCTGTATGTGCTACTCGGGACAGTGTCAGATGAGCAGAGCTTTCGGAGGCGGAGGACGAAGCGGAAACAGAGGACTCTGCGCGCAGCCTTGCAGACTGCTTTACACCGATGACAAAGGGCGCAAAGGATACTTTCTCAGCCCGAAGGATCTGTGCGCGCTGGAGCTTATACCACAGCTCGTTTCAGCCGGAGTGGACTCCTTCAAAATAGAAGGTCGCCTCAAGTCGGCCGAGTACGTCGCAGTGACGACTGCGGTTTACAGGAAGTATCTCGATCTATACGCGACGATTCAGGACGGAGGGGTTTCACCTGAGGAGTGGAAGGCCATGCTGGATCCAGCAGATGTTGAGAAACTTCTCCGCGTGTTCAACAGGGGAGGATTTACAACGGGTTATCTCGAAGGAAATCCGGGTGACGGCATTCTGTCTGGAGAAAGTCCTAAGAATCAGGGCATGTATATCGGTACAGTTTCCGGCGTTTCCGATGTAAGAAGCAAGGGCAGAGATAAGCAGCTCATCGATGTCAGACAGGACAGTGGAAGAAAAACGGCTACAAACAGACACGCTGTTTCTATCGGCGATGGAATAGAGATACGGCGCAGCATCGATGAATCGGAGAGAGGCGGGGCTGCGTTTGTCACCGGGAGCAGCGTTGTGACCTTTGTGAGGGAACAGGGGAACGGACTGCTGCGCATCGGAGATTTTGACAGCGGAGTCAGAACCGGGGACAGAGTGTATAAAGTTACTGACAAACAGCTTCGCGAAGAAGCCCTGTCTGTTCCGGAGAAAAGGCTGCCTGTAAGCATGAGCTTCAGAGCGCGGCTGGGGAGTCAGCCGGAGCTTGAGATGAAGCTCAAGGAATCTGATAACAGAATCAGTCCTGTAAAAGTGGAGGCTGCCTTTGCAGTGGAGAGGGCGGTAAACAGGCCGCTGACTGAGGATAAGATAAAGGCGCAGCTCATGAAGCTGGGAAGCACGGGATTCTGTGCTGACGAAGCGGATATAGAAGTTGATTCGGATGAAGGCATAATGATTCCGGCATCGATACTAAACGGCATGCGTCGCGGCGCGGCAGAGGACATGGCCGCGGCATTGCGTGACAGAGTCAGGGCAGGCCGCAAACCGCTGACGGATGAAGAAGTCGACGCGATAGCCGTCGCAGAAGAGCTTGGAAACGATGCCGAGGTGCGCCGCGTAATGAATCTGAAAAAAGGCGAAGACGCGGACGCAGGCAAAGAGAAACTTACGCTTCTGAATGTTACCAAAGGAGAGGCAGACAAATACATTGAAGATAATTTCGACAGTCTGGCAAGCGATGCCGGCGGCAGCGGAATACTGATCGGAAATCTCGGCTGGGCCAGGCAGTTCATGGACGCGGGAGTAACCGTCTATGGTGATTACGGTCTCAACGCGTACAACAGCCAGAGCATCAGGGCCTATGAAGAACTGGGCATAAAGATGCTGAATCTTTCACATGAGATGGCTTCGTCTGACGGGACGGGCGACGATCGTTTCGGAGGAAAGATTCCTCTGATGATAACAGAACACCCTTTCAGGACCGGTTATCTGATCGACCGAAAGGGCGTTAAACACGAAATAATTAGTTGTCGCGATAAATATATTGTGCTCTGATTCGTCAGGGCACTTTTTGTTGCCGCGTCACAGCTCGTTTGCGTTCTTGAACATGATTACTGCCAGGAATATCAGGATGGCACCGATGACGTTCCAGTGGAATCCCCAGTCGGAAGTCTGTGCCAGAATGATTACGATTATTCCTACGAACAGCATGAACACAGAACTGAGTATGTATTTCGGGTTTCTCTTTTGACCGTTATTTCTGAATGACATATATCTACCTCCGAGTTCAAGTCATACTAACACAAAACAGGCAGGCTTTCAACAGTAAGAGCGGCAAAAGGATTGCATGAAAAAAGCGGCATCCTGGGACGCCGCTTTCTGGTGTATACGTATACTTATTGTCTTGTTTGGCTTTAAGCTTGTGCTTATGCCTCGGCAGCTTCTTCAGCAGCCTTCTTGTCAGCTTCTCTCATTTCGAGAACGTGCTGATATTCTTCCTCAGTCATTTCAGGCATGAACAGTCCAGTTACGCCATAGAACATTGAGATGAGTGGGTTGATCCAGTTAAGTACAGCAAATGGAATGTACGCACTGTTTACACCCAGGAATGATCTCATAGTTGCTCCGCAAGTATTCCAAGGGAAGAAGTTTGAAGTGATTGTTCCGGAGTCTTCCAGACATCTTGACAGGTTCTTTGGAGCCAGTCTTCTGTCTTCGAAAGCTTCCTTGTACATTCTGCCTGGCAGAATGATTGACAGGTACTGGTCGCAGCAGATTGCGTTTACGAATACGCATGAAAGTTCTGTTACGATTACCAGTCCGCCTCTAGTGCCTCTAGCCAGCTTCAGCAGAGCTGCAGCCAGGTTGCCCATGATACCGGTTACGTCTACGATACCACCGAAGCACATTGCCAGCATGATGAGGGAAATTGTCCACATCATGGACTGGAGTCCACCACCGGTCAGCAGTTTTCCGATCTGCTCAGCTACGAGCGGATCGTCTACCATGTCTGTTCCAACCGGCAGTTCTTCAACACCGTAGTTGAGTACATAGCCTACGTTGGACAGCTCACCGCCGCCAGGAACGAGCTTAACGCCCTGGAATGCCATGAACGGAACACCGAGGAGTACGCCTGCAACGAGAGCTGGCAGAGCCGGCATCTTAACGATTACAGCTACGATTACGAATACCGGTGGGATCAGGAACAGGATTCCTACAGTGTAGTTAGCCTGAATTGCTTCCAGCATAGTGGTAACGAGTGATTCGTCAGCGCTTCCACCACTGTGAGTGAAACCAAGAATCAGATATACGATCTCAGCGATGATCCATGATGGAGCAACGGTGTAGATCATGTGTCTGATGTGGTCAAACAGGTTGGAACCAGCTACTGCAGGTGCCAGGTTTGTTGTATCGGACAGCGGTGACATCTTGTCTCCGAAGTATGCGCCGGATACTACCGCACCAGCTGACATTGCTGATGGGAATCCCAGAGCAGTACCGATACCGATGATAGCAACACCCATGGAACCAGCAGTTGACCATGATGAACCTGTTGCCAGTGATACGATGGAGCACAGCAGACATGCTGTGAACAGGAATACGCTAGGAGCGATAACCTTGATGCCGTAGAACATCATTGAAGGGATAACGCCGCCGGCCATCCATGATGCGATCATAGCACCTACGACTGCCAGGATCAGCATCGCCTGCATTGATCTGTTGATAGCAGCCAGGATACCCTGTTCCATGTAGCTCCACTTCCAGCCATTGGCTGCGCCGATGATACCAGCTACGCAAGCAGCCAGGATCAGGCCGATGTGTGCTTCGCCGCCTTCGTCGCCCATAACGTTCCAGAACAGGAATACGATCATGGCTACGATTGCGAGGATGCACTGCCACATAGGTACTTTTCTACCCATAACAAAAATCCTCCTTACTAAATAATAGCAAATAAATGATAATTCCGAAAAGGGTGTCCTATACACCACCAAACACCCTAGTCTGTGAAAATTATACATTTATGATAATAAATTGTCAATGTTTCAGCCCCTTAAATTACATTAAAAAAAGCGCGCTTTACCGCTCTACAGAGCCATTTGTGGCGCGCTTTAAAGCGTGAAAACAACCACCTATTTTGCCCTTGGATGTGTCTTGTCGTAAACGTCCTTAATATGGTTCTTTGTGGCCGCCAGATACACCTGCGTTGCCATGATGTCTTCATGCCCCATGAGCTCCTGAAGTGACTTCAGATCGGCTCCATTCTGAAGCATGTGCACAGCGAAAGAATTCCGCAGAGTATTCGGCGTCAGCTTATGCTTGATGCCGGACTTCTCACCGTACTCTCTGAGGATTTTCCATAGACCCTGACGGGTGAGACGCTTGCCGTAGTAATTGACAAAGAGCGCCTTTTCATCCTTGTTGTCTTCAAGCAACTGATCCCGGACTTCATATACGTAATCCTCAAGAGCTGCGCGGGCAGGTCTTCCCATCGGGATAATGCGCGTCTTGCTGCTTTCACCGTAGCAGGTGATGAAGCCCATTCTGAAATTGACGTCCTCTACATTGGCGTCGATCAGTTCACTGACTTTGATGCCCGTAGCGTACAGAACTTCCAGTATTGCCCGGTCGCGCCTGCCTTTGAGGGAATCATCAGGACTATCCAGCAGCTGATCGATTTCCTTGATAGTAAGGAATTCCAGCTCTTTCTTTTCGATACGAGGAGTCTTGATACCTCTTGCCGGACTTTCAGTTACGATCCTCTCGTCAAGCAGATAATTGTAGAAAGCCCTCACTGAAGCCAGCTTTCTGTTGACTGTGGAAGGAGACCTGCCCGCGGCCTTGAGTTTGTTCAGATATCCGACGACGTCGGTGCTCGTGGCTTCTGTCACGCTTTCGACGCCCCGCGAAAGAACGAAGGACTCGAATTCGCGGATATCCCGTCCGTAGGCGTCGAGGGAATTCGGCGCCATCTTCTTTTCTTTTTTCAGATAATCGATAAACTGTTCTATATACATTTATAACCTGCCCTTCGTCATAAGGAGTGCGGCCAGCGTCTTCGAATCGACGATTTCTCCGCGGACTCCCATCTCATAAACCTCATCAAAAGGCATCTCAATCAGTTCTATTACTTCATCATCGTCAAGCTCACGTTCGCCTTTGGTCAGCCCGCGCATGAGATAAAGGTGGATGACTTCTTCGGAATATGCGCAGCTCGGGTTGCAGTCGCCCAGATGGATTATTTCGGAGGCCGTGTAACCGGTCTCTTCCCTGAGCTCTCTCACCGCAGCCGCAACAGGATCCGTCTCACCCTTGTCGATCTTTCCCGCCGGAATCTCGAGTATTGCCCGGCCGCAGGCGTACCTGTACTGGCGTTCCATTACGATGTTGTTGTCTTCAGTAAGTGCGACGATGGCTACCGCGCCATTGTGTTCGACAATCTCTCTATAAGCCGTACCTGAAGATGCAGTGACCTTGTCGCGCCTTAAATTGAGTATTGCGCCTTCATATAATCTTTCGCTCTCTATAAGTTCTTCCTTGAAAATCACTCTGCAGTCATCTCCTTTGATCTGTCGACTGCCGCCTGGAATCCTTCGGCGACGTCATCCATGAATCCGTTTTCAAACAGTTTATTGACTGCTTCGATTGTCGTGCCCCCAGGTGAGCACACATTTATGCGCAGCTGTTCCAGAGATTCTTTGCTTTCAAGAGCCATCTTCGCTGCGCCCATAACAGACTGGCAGGCAAAAACTCTTGCTTTATCAGCATCCATTCCGTTAGCGACTGCAGCCTTTGCCAGAGCCTCAATGTACATGTAAGTATATGCAGGACTGGAACCGCTCACGCCTATAACGCAGTCTATCAGATCCTCCGGAACTTCTTCGGCGATTCCGACGGAATCGAAGATCGTCTTGGCAAGCGCAAAGTCCTCATTGCTCACGTTGGAGTTCCTGGTCATCGCCGTCATGGCCATTCCGACGCGAGCGGGAGTGTTAGGCATGATGCGGATGATCTTGGCAGAATCACCGCTTCCTTCCGCGCCCTCGTTGAGGTATCTTTCGAGCTTGGCGATGCTGACGCCGGCCGCCATTGAAACGAGCAGCTTGCCTTCCGCCGGCGCGATTTCACGAAGGACATCATCAACGCTGTTAGGCTTTACTCCCAGTATTATTATGTCCGACTGCGCGGCCAGCTCTCTGTTATCGTTGCAGATTATGAGGTTATTGTTTGAAATAAGTATCTCGTTTCCCGCACTTGCCGGGGACTTGGCGTAACCCTTCAGTATGGAGCCGCCCATGTTGCCTATTCCTATAAATCCTATCCTCATAAGTTCTCCTCCATGAATCTCCTTGTGAATTCTTTTATGAAATGATTTGTTTCCCGGTATCTGATCCCGTCTGCGTCCTCAAGAACGAGAAATCCGCTGATGCAGTCCGGGTAATCTTCAAAGCTTTCATCTTTTATTCCGGCAGCTTCCAGATCGACCGCGGTTATGCCGCGTTCCCTGATTACAGGAATGCTGATTCTGAAGAATCCATCCCTGAAGCTGCTCATGACAGGCCAGCCGTCCTGTTCGAAGCCAGCGTAATTCACAGGCATTCTGTTCTGAGTGCCGCTGCACTCGAGACCGTCAGAGCGGAACTTGATCTCTCTGACCGTAATCATTCTGTCGCCGGATTTGACAGGGAAGCCCATCCTGAACATGGCCTTGTGGAAGTTGCTCTTTTTTATTGCTTCCGTGAGCCTGGTCAGCTGCCTGACGTCATCGTTGTTGTGCAGAAGTATCCGCATCTCCGCGTCAGGATCCCCTGTCAACTCATAACGGTTGAACAGTTCAACGCTCTCAGCTCCTGAGATCTCGTCAGCTCTCGTCTCCCACAGACCCATGTAATTCTCGACTGTCTTCTGCTTCATGTTCGGTACGAACTTCCGTATCGGGGAGTGACCGCTCAGAACCTGATAGAGATCCAGATCATACAGATGCCTGCAGGACACATCAGGATGTCCCGAAGCAGCAAGTCTGCGGTCAAGAAACGGAATGTCAAAGTTCCTGCCGTTGTAGGTCACCACCACGTCCAGTTCGGACAGAACATCCATGTACTCGGCAAGAGCAGTCTCTTCTTCGGCGCGGCTTTCGGCCAGCACCTGATGGAGCCTGTCTGTCTGTGCGTCGTATACGCCGCCCAGCACGAACTTGTTTCTCCCGGGATCGAGCCCGGTTGTCTCGATGTCGAGAGAGCCGATCCGCATTCCGTCGAAGTAAAAACTCCACAGGGCGGAATCACACATATTCTGATGCCATTCTTCGACTATGTGTTTCATTACAGGTCTGCGCCCTCAGTCGGGTCTTCCTCGAAACCGTCTTCGATTTCACGGTCGAACTCGACCACATATGCACCGAGTATTTCCTGAACCGGAAGCTTGATGAAACTGCGTATGCGTTCATCGTCGTCAATGAATTCATTGGCAGGAGGCAGTTCCCAGCTCAGGGAACAGTCAGCGTACTCCTTGTTCGAATCAATTACTTCAGCTCCCAGAAAGCCGTAGCTGCCGTTGGTGTAATCCCAGTAGAAGCAGCCGTCGTTATCCGCCTCGTGCGGACAGCCGCCGGCCTTTCCGGTCGGGATGAATTCCAGGTGCATGTACTTCGGCTTTTCAAGCCATGAGGCTATGTTCAGCCATCCGCGTTTGCCCTCTGCGGCCACAGGGGTGTTGAATTCAACATAGCCCCAGTCATCGTCGCCGTCGAAGCACTCGACGTTTATTCTGAGTACAGGCCTCAGCGATTCGAAGCCCGGCGGAAGCAGTCTCTTTATTTCATTTTCATCGGCTCTGTAAGCCATTACGTACTGTTTTATCTTGATTGTTTTCTTCATCTCTTTCCTCCGGTTAGAGTATACCACACTTATTATGGTAAACGTGTTATGGTAAACAAAAAAACAAAAGAAACCCGAAGGTTTCTTTTGTTAAAAGGGGTATTGGGATTAGAGATTAATGAGGTTATCAGGGGATAACCACACGTAAATGTTAACCTATAATCCGCATAAAATCAAGGTTTTTATTAAAGAATTTTAAGTATGCAGGGGGCCGGGGCTAATATATACTAATGTAGAATAGGAATGGTTGTCGGACACGGCAGGTGAAATATGGGAATGCATAAAGCAAAAGCAGCAGCGCTTGCTCTGCTCACAGTTCTGACTTTAACAGTTTCACTGATGCCTCTTGATGTCTTTGCGACATACAGAACTTCTGTAGGAGACGCGGAGACACCTGAGCGTTATCAGGAGGGTTACATCCAGCATAATTGCCTGGATATTTCCTCATGGAACGGCGACCTCGACAACGACGACTGGGAGGCCATCAAGGACGCGGGCGTCGACAGTGTCATAATCAGAGCGGGATACAGCAAACTCAATACGAACAGGCTAAAGAAAGACGAGCGCTTCGTCCAGAACATAAAGAGGGCGAGGAAGCACGGCATGGATGTTGGCGTGTACTATTTCACCACTGGTCTCACCCCGAAGGAGATGGAAAGAGAAGCCAAGTTCTTCATGAAGATCATAAAGCCGTACCGCGACATGATAACACTGCCTGTCGCTCTTGACTTTGAAACCAACAGCAACGGCAGACTCAACTGGCACTCTGTGAGAGAGCTGGGCATGAAGAACTGCACGAAGCTCTGCATTACATTCTGTGACATAATTGAGGAAAACGGATACGAACCTATGCTCTACGCCAGCAGGGGGCTGTTCAATTCATATCTGGACGCCGACAAGCTTGAAGACAAATACATCATCTGGCTTGCTCAGTACACCAGCGATCTCTCGGCGACAGGATACAAAGGCGAGTACTACATCTGGCAGTACAGTTCAAATGTAAGAATCCCTGGGATAAGATGCAGATTCGACGGCAACTATTTATATGAGAAGGATTACTCCGTGACCAATGCTCCTAAGGAAATCAAGTCATCAAAGGGAGATACTGTCACATACAGTCTCTCCGGCGGCGTTGAGTCAGTGCTGCCGATAAAGAGCAACACGAAGACGGCGACTGCTCAGGTGATGGACGGCTTCGGTGTTGTTCACGAATACGATATCTATAGAGCGAAGGACTATAAATATACGGATGATGAATGCATAATGATGAGCCTGCTCTCAGGACTTGGAATAGAGTACGCGGGAAGCAAAGGCGACAAGTCCGCCTTAAGCGATCTTGATGAGTACAGCGAGGCGTTGGAAGAGGCAGGCATAATCTGCGAACAGTCAAACGACGAAGACAATGTCTATGTGGCTATAAAGAGCAATCTCGCCAACGGCATGCCTGTCATTCTGTCCATTGACGCGGACAGCGGACCATGGAGAGGTGAAAGCCAGATGCTGCTGCTGATCGGAATGGATGAGGACGGCAGAGCGATAGTCGCGGATGTCAAAGACCGTAAATGGTTCGAGACGGACCAGCGGCTGAAGCTGACGGACATAGACGAACTTATAAGTTACATGGACGAAGGATATATAATCATCAGAGGCGCGCAGTAAGCGCCTCTTTTTATGTTATAATGCCCATATGAATAGGCTGTTCAAACTGGAAGAAAACAATACTACTGTCAGAAGAGAGATAGTGGCCGGCGTGACAACGTTCATGACCATGGCCTACATTATCGCAGTCAACCCGAGCATACTGGGCGACGCGGGCATGAATCCGCACGCGGTTCTTCTTGCCACATGCCTTGCATCGACGATCGGCTGCTTTTGCATGGGCTTAATGGCCAATCTTCCGTACGCTCTTTCCGCGGGCATGGGCCTTAACGCCTTTCTCGCCTATACCGTTGTCAAAGGCATGGGCATATCGTGGCACGTCGCTTTGCTTGCGGTGTTTTTTGAGGGACTGATTTTTATTCTGCTCTCACTCACCAATGTGCGTGAAGCGATATTCAACGCGATACCGATGCCGCTGAAGAACGGTGTTTCTGTAGGAATAGGTCTGTTCATCGCGTTTATCGGACTGCAGAACGCGGGTCTCAGCGTTGACTCGTCATCCACCCTTGTCACAATTACGAGCTTCAGAGCGGACTTCGCAACGCACGGCGTATGTGCTTTGCTCGCCTGCGTAGGTCTTTTTGTCACAGTGATTCTCTACATAAAAAGGGTCAAGGGATCCATTCTGTTTGGAATCCTCATCACCTGGGGCCTCGGCATGATCTGCCAGCTGACCGGCGTTTATGTACCTGACCCGGAAATCGGCATGTACAGTCTGTTTCCAACCGATGTCGTCAGCCTTGATTTCTCATCGCTGAAGGACACCTTCGGTCAGTGTTTCCATACGAACTTCCACGATGTGGGTATTCTTAACTTCATAGTTGTCATGTTTTCGTTCCTCTTCGTTGACATGTTTGATACCATCGGCACTCTGATAGGTGTCAGCGCAAAGGCAAACATGCTTGATGAAGACGGGCGCCTTCCGGCAATCAGGCCGGCGCTCCTGTCTGACGCCATCGCGACAACCTGCGGAGCTGTTCTGGGAACGTCGACCACCGGAACCTATGTTGAGTCCACCGCCGGCATAGCTGTCGGAGGACGCACAGGGCTGACTGCTGTAACCACCGGCTGTCTGTTCCTTCTCTCATGCATGTTTTCACCGCTGTTCACGTCGATACCATCGTTCGCAACAGCTCCGGCGTTGATGATGGTAGGGTTCCTCATGTTTGAAGGAATAAGAGAGATTCAGTTTTCGCCGAAAAACATGACCGACACCATCCCCGCCTATCTGTGCATCATCGCCATGCCGCTGTTCTACAGCATTTCAGAAGGCATATCATTCGGAGTGATCTCCTATGTAATCATCAACCTGGTCTGCGGCAAGCGCGATAAAATCACCACACTTATGTACATACTGGCGGTGCTGTTCATATTGAAGTACATATTCCTGTAGCGCGGAGCGTGTAAAAAAGTGCTTGCACCGCATAAAAGCCTAATGTATAATGTACGAGCGCGTGTAAAGCGCGCTCATTATTAATGTCTATAACGGGTGGTCCTCTGGTATGCGTCGCAGACAGCAGATCTGCATAAGGCACCAAGAACATGCCGAAGGGAAGGAGGAAGAGCGATGGACGTATTGAGCTCAGTAACTAATGAATATATGAAATCTGACATCCCTGCATTTAACGTTGGAGATACCGTTAAGGTACACGTTAAAATTAAAGAAGGTAACAGAGAAAGAATTCAGATATTCGAAGGCTTTGTTCTCAAGAGACAGGGCGGCGGAATCGGCGAGACATTCACAGTCAGAAGAATCGCCTCAGGCGTAGGCGTTGAGAAGACATTCCCGATCCATTCACCGCTGGTAGAGAAGATCGAAGTCGTAAGACGCGGTAGAGTCAGAAGAGCTAGACTGCACTACATGCGTCAGAGAACCGGTAAGTCAGCTAAGATCAAGGCTCGCAAGGAGAAGTAAACTGACACACGGAATCAACAGTTGCCAAAAGGGAAACCTTTTGGCAATTTTTGTGCCTTGGAATATAATAGGAAAGGAGGAGGCGTCAATGATAGACAACATAAACTGGTATCCGGGACACATGAAGAAAACCCGGGAACTGATCCAGAACAACATGAAAATGGTAGACGCGGTCATCGAAGTCATTGATGCCCGTATTCCGGTATCCAGCAGGAACCCGATTATCGACGAACTGGTGAGCTCGAAGCCGCGGATCATCGCCATCAACAAGAGCGACCTGGCTGACGAAAACGCCAACAGAGCATGGAAGCAGAAGCTTACCTCAAAGCCGGACGATGCAAAGGCAGGCGAAACTCAGGCTGTAATCATGAATTCGCTCACGGGCGAAGGCACGAAGCAGCTTTTTTCCAGCTTTGAAAAGAAGGCAGCGGAGAGAACGGGCAGCAGCGCGATCAAGCCTTACAGGCTGATGATCGTCGGAGTCCCGAACTGCGGCAAGTCGTCCCTCATCAACAGACTGACGGGACACAAGAGCGCCAAGACCGGCGACCGCCCGGGCGTTACTAAAGGCAAGCAGTGGCTTACTCTGGAGAACGGCATGCAGCTTCTCGACACTCCGGGAATACTGTGGCCTAAGTTCGAGGATCCGAAGGCCGGCGTAAATCTGGCCTTCTGCGGATCGATAAAGGACGAGATACTGGATGTGCCTACACTGGCAATGGAGCTTATCAAAGTGCTTACAGATCGGTATCCGGAGCTTTTGCTTGAAAGGTATAAGCTCGATGAGCTGCTCGGCGAGGGAGACGAGTCTCCGGAAACCGGATATCCTATTGAAACTGACACAGACGCGGCGCTTGCGAACATGCACCAGATGGCGCTTAAGCGCGGCTGCATACTCCCGGGAAAGCGCATAGACTACGAACGCATGGGCAGACTTCTGCTGGATGAGTTCCGTTCGGCTAAGATCGGACGCATAACTCTTGAGTGGCCGGAGGGCGGAGATGACTAAGCAGGAACGAATAGAAAAACAGAAGCAGCGGCTGGCTGAGATGAAAGAGACCGAGGCGTCACTCCACGCGAAGGGATATAAATACATCGCGGGCGTAGACGAGGTCGGCAGAGGACCGCTGGCGGGGCCTGTCGTCACGGCGGCAGTTGTGCTTCCTGAAGATTTCGCCGTGCTGGGAGTTGACGATTCCAAGAAGCTGAGCGAGAAGCGGCGCGAGGAGCTGTATGATCAGATAATCGATGGATGTCTGGCATACGGAATCGGCATGGCTGATCACAAGGTCATCGACGAGATAAACATACTTCAGGCCACGAAGAAGGCGATGAAGGACGCTGTAGCAGCATGCGATCTGCAGCTCAGGGTCAAGGCCGGCGGCGCTGCGGACGCATCCATTGGTTTCGTTCTGCTCGACGCAGTGAATCTGGAAGGCCTGGACAAGCCGCAGCACGCGGTTGTGAAAGGCGACTCGAAGGTGCTGGCCATCGCGGCGGCGTCAATAGTCGCAAAGGTCACAAGGGACAGGATGATGGTGGAGTTCGCGAAAGAGTATCCGTGGTATGCTTTTGAAAAGAACAAAGGCTACGGAACCGCGGCCCATTATGATGGAATACGCGAACACGGGACTTGTCCGATACACAGGATGACGTTCCTCAAGAATTTTGAGAGATAAAAAGTTAAGAAGATAGATATCAATGCAGGAGATAGGAAAATGGCAGAGCTACTTAAAGGAGCGCCTGTAGCGGGCGCAATCACAAGAAGAAACGTACAGGCAGTTGAGGAACTGAAGAGCAGAGGAATCGAGCCGACGCTGGCAATAATCAGGCTGGGCGAAAAGCCGGGCGATCTCTCATATGAGAAGGGCGCCATGAAGAGAGCGGACAAGACCGGTGTTAAGGTTAAGCAGTTCGTTTTTCCTGAAGACATGACGGAAAAGAAACTCATAAGCGAAATCAAAAAGATCAACGCCGACGACAGCATTCACGGAGTGCTGATGTTCAGGCCTCTGCCTGCGCACATAGACGAGAAGGCAGTCTGTGAAACTCTTGCGCCTGAGAAGGACATGGACGGAATCACCTCAGGTTCAATGGCCGGAGTCTTCATGGATACTGAAATCGGCTATCCGCCGTGCACTGCTGAAGCGGTCATGGAGATTCTCGATCACTATGACGTGCAGCTCAAGGGCAGCAAAGTAACGGTCTTTGGAAGAAGCCTCGTAATAGGCAAGCCTGTCGCGATGATGCTCATGGGGCGCCACGCGACGATAACCGTATGCCACAGCAGAACGGCTATCGATGATTTCAGAGACGCGGGACGCAATGCTGACATAGTTGTTTCAGCTCTTGGCCGCGCCAAGATGATCGGCTCTGAGATTCTGGGAAGCGGTCAGACTGTAATCGATGTAGGAATCAATGTAGATGAGGAGGGGAATCTCTGCGGTGATGTCAACTTCGATGAGGCAGAGCCTGAAGCTGCGGCCATCACGCCTGTTCCTGGCGGCGTCGGAAGCGTCACTACGGCTGTGCTC
>CADAHK010000058.1 GCA_902787725.1 uncultured Eubacteriales bacterium
TACCTCCTGTACATGTTTTGTGGTAATTACATTATACAGGATGAGCATGGCTCATTTCTTTTACAAATATGAATTTACACCATTATATGGGCACAACTTAGTTTTGCAGGAGAATAGCGGAAATAGTACAAAAGCCGATGGCTGAAAGCCTTGAAACTACGTTAGGCTTTTGTAGTTTTGCAGTAGAATAGCGGAAAAAGTACAAAAGCCGGTGGCGGAAAGCCTTGATACTACGTTTAGCTTTTGTAGTTTTGCAGGAGAATAGCGGAAAAAGTACAAAAGCCATTGGCTGGAAGCCTTGAAACTACGTCAGGCTTTTGGAGTTTTGCAGGAGGATAGCGGGAAAAGTACAAAAGCCGGTGGCTGGAAGCCTTGATACTACGTGAGGCTTTTGTAGTATTCCATGGGAATAGCAGAAAAAGTACAAAAGTCGATGGCTGGAAGCCCTGAAACTACGTTAGGCTTTTGGAATTCAGAAAGAGAGCAACTGGAATTCATCAGAGGAATAGCGAAAAAATGAGAGATGTGAAGATACAATGCACAATCGGACCTTCCTGTAACGATCCGGAGATACTCGCGGAGATGCTCGAGGCGGGCATGGACGTGGCCAGGGTGAATCTGTCCCACGGAAGCGCCGAGTCGCAGGCGGACAAGCTGGAGAACTTCAGGCACGCCGCGAAGAAGACGGGCAAAGAGCAGGCCGCGATCATGTTCGATATCCGCGGGCCGGAGATCAGGGTCAAGGAGATACCCGGCGAGAGGATTTTTGCCGCGGAGGGGGAGACCCTGGTTTTGCGCTGCGAAGGCGTTGAGGATGACGGCACGGTGGAATACGACGAGAACGCCACAAAGTGGGGCAGCTACGCCGTGAACATAATCAGAATAAACTATGAGAACCTTTGCGATGAAGTCGTTACGGGCAACGAGATACTAATTGACGACGGCAGAGTCAAGCTGACGGTCGAGAGCGTGACCGGCAGGGACATAGTCTGCTACGTGGACCGCGGCGGCACCATCGAGAGCAGAAAAGGCGTCAATGTTCCGGATGTCAAGCTCCAGATGGACTATCTGGGCGAGGACGACAAGGAAGATATCCTGTGGTGCATAGCCAACGGAGTGGATTACATCGCCTGTTCATTCATACGCAGAAAGGCCGATGTCGAGCTCGTGAGAAACCTGCTCGACGCCAACGGCGGCCAGAATGTGGGCCTTATCGCCAAGATCGAGAGCAAGGAAGCGATCAGCAATATCGAGGCGATCGCCGAGGCAGCGGATCAGGTGCTCGTGGCGAGAGGCGACATGGGAGTAGAGATAGGATTTGAGAAGGTCCCAGCGGTGCAGAAGCGCATTATCCGCAGGTGCAGGGAGAGGGGCAAGGCGGTAATAATCGCCACCCAGCTCATAGATTCAATGACAGAGAACAAAACTCCGACAAGGGCGGAGGTATCGGACATAGCGAACGCTGTATTCGACGGCGCGACGGATCTCATGGTCACCGGAGAGACTGCAAAGGGCAGATATCCGGTTCAGGTCGTCCGCGAGATGGCGAAGATCATTGAACAGGCAGAGCGCGACGCCGAGAAGTACGGGCAGGAGATACTGTGAAGATAGAAATCAACCGCAATGACAAAACACCCGTGTACATCCAGATAGCGGGTCAGATAAAGAACATGCTCCATATGGGCGTGATCACTGACGGTTACGTGCTGCCATCCGAGAGGGTGCTTGCGGCTGAGCTTGACGTGCACAGGAATACGGTTACAAGAGCCTACAGTGAGCTAAAGAGCGAGGGGTTGCTGGATTCGTCGCGCGGCAGCTGCTACAGAGTAAGCTTCCCGTCCAACAAGCCGGCTCCGGACAGGCGCAAGGCTGTCAGCTGGGAGGCGGTAATGAGGCGCGAGTACGACGACTTCATGACGGATTTCGATGAACTATACAGCCAGAGTTTCAACCCGGGATTCATATCATTCGCAGGCGGCGTGGCGGCCAGAGAGCCATATCCGGCTGAGGAAATAGCCGACGTGTTCGAAGAACTGGTAAGAAGCAGCGGCGACAAGGCCTATTTCTATGTGCCGTATCAGGGCGATCCTGAACTGATAAAGGAAATAGTAAAATATCTGGCCACAATCGGCATCAGAACAAAGTCTTCGAACGTCCAGATATTCTCTGAAAACAACCAGGCGCTGGATTTCATACTTCAGCTTATGCTTTCGCCGGGCGACGGGGTCATAGTGGACGAAGTAATGGCCTCGGACGTGTACAGAACCATAGAACTGGCCGGCGGAAAGCTGATTACAGTACCGTCTGACGAGAACGGAATGCTCTGCGACAACCTGGACAAGATCATAGAAACCAATAAACCTAAATTTATTTATGTTGACTCCAGCTTCAACAATCCCACAGGCGTGCTGCTGTCCTTGGAACGCCGCCGCAAGCTTCTGGAACTGTCATATAAATACAGAATCCCTATAATTGAGGACGATGAGAGCTCGGAAATCTACTACAGCGAGCGGCCTTTACCTTCAATCAAGTCCATGGATCACGGAGACAACGTAATTTACATGTACTCATTCTCCCTGGACATGGTACCGGGCATAGGCGTTTCATTCGTGGTCGCTGACAGGAAGATCATTAAGCAGTTTTCCAACATGGTCTCCCTGCGCGTGGTAAACCCGGACTGGGCTGGGCAGATGGTCATGCTCCAGTACATGAAGAGCGGCCTTTTCGCAGAGAGACTGGCGGATTTCAGGAGCATATGCAAAAGCAAGAGAGACAGGATGTGCGCGCGTCTGGCTGAAATGAAGGAAGAATTCGGTCTTGACTTCAACATACCGGACGGCGGCGTTTACATATGGGTAAAGCTTCCTGAGGGCATGAACTCAAGAAAACTGCTCAGGGAAGCGCAAAAGAGAAGACTGACATTCATGCCGGGACATGTGTTCTTCCCGCGGAAGAACATGGGCGCACGGTATTTCAGGCTCAACTTCTCATATCCGACGGAGGTTGAGATTGATAGGGGAATGGACATCCTGCACGACTGCCTTTGCAACTGGCACACTAACAAACTCTAACACTGGCACTTTGTTTGGAATGACACGCATAGTATATTCTAGACAAGGTGCTTTTTAATAAGCTGAAAAAGAAAGTTAAAACGAAGAAATAAATTAAGAAAAGGAGACAAATGTTATGGCTGTTAATTTGAAAGGAAGAAGTTTTCTCACACTGATGGATTTCACACCGGAAGAGATCAGATACATGCTTGATCTGGCTCACGACCTCAAGGCAAAGAAGAGAGCCGGTCTTCTGGGCGACACAATGAAGGGCAAGAACGTTGTACTGCTCTTTGAAAAGACATCAACAAGAACAAGATGCGCATTCGAGACAGGTGCTCTTGAGGAAGGCGCACACGTAACATTCCTGGACAGCAAGTCATCACAGATGGGCAAGAAGGAATCCCTGGAAGACACAGCTAAGGTTCTGGGCAGATTCTATGACGGTATTGAATACAGAGGATATGATCAGAAGGTCGTTGAAGATCTGGCTAAGTACGCAGGAGTTCCTGTATGGAACGGTCTGACTGACGTTGACCACCCGACTCAGATCCTGGCTGACCTGCTCACAATCGAAGAGCACGTTGCTAAGCCGCTCAGAGACTGCAAGGTCGTATTCGTAGGCGACGTTAGAAACAACATGGCGTACGCATGGATGTACGGCTGCGCTAAGATGGGAATGCACTTCGTAGCATATGGTCCGCAGGAACTGTGCGATCAGGTTGACGCTGACGTAGTAGCAAGAGCAAAGGCAGTCGCAGAGGAAACAGGAGCTGTCATCGAAGTAAGATCAGACGTTGAGGCTATCAAGGGCGCTGACGTACTGTACACTGACATCTGGGCTTCAATGGGCGAAGAAGATCAGATTCCTGAGAGAGTAAGAATGCTGACTCCTTACAGAGTAGACGAGGCAATGATCGAGGCTACAGAAAATGAAAACGTAATCTTCATGCACTGCCTGCCTTCATTCCACGATTTCGAGACTACAATGGCTAAGAGCCAGATGGAACTGGGCTACGACATCCGCGAGGTCACCGACGAAGTATTCAGAAGCAGACACTCAAAGGTATTCGACGAAGCTGAGAACAGAATGCACACTATCAAGGCTGTAATGGTAGCAACCATCGGAAGATAAAGCAAAGACCTGAAAAACAGGAGGTAGAATAATGATACCTGGAATCCACAATTATTCGGAAATAGGCAAACTCAACAAAGTTCTGCTGCATAGACCAGGATTTGAGCTCGAAGCGCTGACTCCGTCAACCATGGAGAGACTGCTCTTTGACGACATCCCTTACCTGAAGGTCGCTCAGCAGGAGCACGACAGATTTGCCGAAGTACTTAGAGAGAACGGCGTTGAAGTAGTTTACTACGTTGAGGAGACTGCAAAGGCAATAAGCACTCCTGAGCTTCAGCAGAGCCTGATCGAAGACTTCCTCGATCTCTCACTGATCACATCAAAGGGAATGAGAGAGAGCCTCATCTCATATCTCATGACCATGGATCCTAAGACAATGGTAGCGAAGCTCATCGCGGGCATCAAGAAGAACGAAGTTCCTTCTGACGAAGTTCACTCACTCATGGACCTGATCCACGATGATTATCCGTACATCTCAGATCCGATGCCTAACCTTTACTTCACAAGAGACCCGGGCGCCTGCGTTGGCGATGGAATCAACATCCACCACATGCACACCCAGGAGAGAAGAAGAGAATCACTCCTTCTGAAGTATACATTCAAAAACAACAGAGATTTCGCCACCGAAGAAAATAAGCAGTGGTACGATCTGACCGATGATTTCTCAATCGAAGGCGGCGATGTGCTCGTCCTCTCAAAGGACATGGTAGCAATCGGACTTTCACAGAGAACTACTATCGCGGGCATTGAGTGCTTTGCGAAGAACCTGCTCTCGAATTCAACATTCAAGAAGGTTCTCGTATTCGATATCCCGAAGACAAGAGCATTCATGCACCTGGATACAGTTTTCACAATGATCGACTACGACAAGTTCACAATCCATCCTGAGATCGAAGGACCTCTCGGCGTATACGAGATCACTCTCGGCAAGGGCGGCGAGCTGAAGTTCAACGCAATGAAGGATGAACTGCAGAACATTCTGGCGATCGAGCTGGGACTTCCTGCAGTAGAGCTTATCCGCTGCGGCGGCGGTGAACTGCTGGCAGCTCAGAGAGAGCAGTGGAACGACGGATCCAACACTCTCTGCATCGCTCCGGGAACAGTAGTAACCTACGAGAGAAACTACGTTTCGAACGATCTCATGGACCGCAAGGGCATTAAGGTCCTGACGATCCCGAGCGCTGAGCTTTCAAGAGGAAGAGGCGGCCCAAGATGCATGAGCTGCCCTGTTAACAGAGTTGATCTGTAATTCTAAAGCTTTTGATGATAAAGGAGAAATAAAATGGCAGAGAGCAAAGGTAAAATTGTAATAGCGCTGGGCGGAAACGCGCTGCAGTCAGGCAAAGGCCCTGCAACAGCGGAAGCTCAGCTGGAAGTAGTAAAGAATACATGTGAGCGCGTTGCGCAGATCAGCGGAATGGGTTATGAAATCGCGGTTGTTCACGGCAACGGTCCTCAGGTAGGACGCATCGTAATGGCAAGCGAAGCTGCGAAGGACGTAACTCCGTCAATGCCGTTCGACGTCTGCGGCGCAATGTCCCAGGGCTACATCGGATATCACATCCAGCAGTGCCTGAGATACGCGCTCAACAAGGAAAACAGACATGTGCCTGTAGTAACATTAGCTACACAGGTAGTCGTAGATGAGAACGACCCTGCGTTCCAGAACCCTACTAAGCCTATCGGACCTTTCTACACTGAAGAAGAAGCAAAGGCTCTCGAGCAGGAAAAGGGCTGGACCATGAAGGAAGACGCCGGCAGAGGCTGGAGAAGAGTTGTTGCGTCACCTAAGCCTGTACGTATCGTTGAGATCGATTCCGTTAAGCAGCTGTGGGAAGACAACATCGTCATCACATGCGGCGGCGGCGGCATCCCTGTAATCGAAAAGATGGACGGTCACATGGAAGGCGTTGCGGCAGTAATCGATAAGGACTTCGCGGCGGAGCTTCTGGCAGAGCAGGTCAAAGCGGACGTACTCATGATCCTGACAGAGGTCGAGAAGGTCGCAATCAACTTCAATACTCCTGAGCAGAAGGATCTGGATCACCTGACGCTGCTTGAAGGTGTTAAATACATTGAAGAAGGACAGTTCCCTGCAGGAAGCATGCTTCCTAAGGTAGAGGCTGCCATGAAATTCGTCAGACAGTTCCCGAGCAAGAAGGCAATCATAACTTCTCTTGACAAGGCGGTTGAAGCGCTGAACGGAGAAACCGGCACGGTAATCACATTCAACTAAAAGAGGTGATAATATGAAACAGACTGCGAAAGAGTTCATGTCGTCGATTTCATTCGACAATATGCTCTACGACGAGGAAATCATTGCAAGCAAGGCGCACGCACGCATGCTGGAGCAGAACAAGCTGATTTCAGCCGAGGAATGCGCTCAGATGATCGAGGGGCTCGATCAGGTACTTGCTGATATTGAAAAAGGTAAGGTCGAGTTCAAGGTCGAATATGAAGACATCCACGGATGCGTTGAGAAGCTGCTTGAAGAGAAAATAGGTTCCGTTGCCAGAAAAATCAACAGGGCGAGAAGCGTAAACGATCAGGTTGTTACAGATACGAGACTGTTCCTGAGAGCTGAGAACGAGTCCATAATGGGATCCCTGAAAGAGCTGATGGATACTCTGGAGGCTCTGGCAAAGGAGCATATCAACACCATCATGCCCGGCTATTCACATCTTCAGAGGGCGCAGCCTATCACGCTGGCTTATCACATGCTGGCGTACTACCAGATGTTCAGCCGTGACTTGAAGCGCTTTGAGCAGTGCAGGGAGCGCATCAATGTAATGCCTCCTGATACCGGAGCCATGGCCGGCACAGTATGGGAAACTGACCGCAACAAGATGGCGAGAGATCTCGGCTTTGACGGGATCCTTCCGAACGCCATGGATGCGGTGGCGGACAGAGACTTCGGAATGGAGTTCATCAATGACTGTTCCATCACGATGATGCATCTTTCAAGATTCTGTGAGGATCTGATTCTCTGGAGCTCAGTTGAATTCGGATTCATCGAAATCGATGACGAGTTCACAACAGGAAGCAGAGTTCTGCCGCAGAAGAAGAATCTGGACGTCGCTGAGCTTATCAGAGGCAAGACGGGCAGAGTATACGGTGACATGATTAATCTGCTCACTATATTCAAGGGCCTGCCGATGTCATACAACAGAGACATGCAGGAGGACAAGGTCGCGCTGCTCGACGCCGCGCATACTGTTGAGGCCTGCCTGACGCTGTTTGTTGAGATGATCAAGTCCATGAAGATCAACAGAGGCGAGATGCAGAGAGCTGCCAAGTACGGCTACATGAACGCGACTGAGCTGGCTGAGTATCTGCTGAAGAAGGGCGTTGAGCCTGAGAAGGTCGGAGACATCATCAGCAAGGTCGTACAGTACGCGATCAACAACAACAAGCCGATTGAAGAGCTGTGGCTGGATGATCTGAAGCAGTTCACACAGGTATTCGACAGCGATGTCTACGACGAGGTTGCGATCAGAAACGTAATCGCATCCAAGGTGTCAGAGGGTTCAACATCCTTCAACAATGTTAAGCAGCAGCTTAAGGAAGAAGAACAAATAATCCTGACGCATGCAGCATATGCAGTGAAAGAATTACTGAACGCGCGCACATAAGGTGCGCGCGTTTTTGTTGCTTTTGCACGGGAAAATGCGCGGGGAAACGTGGCGTACCGCGCATATATTAGAGAAAAAACAAATGAAAAACAAAAAATGGGTTGAAAAATATGCATAACTATGTATAATCATACATTGTGAGCGGCAATAACATGCTGCGGTATTATACATGCATAAAAGGAGATCAAAAATGGCTAAGGAAAAAGTGGTACTTGCGTATTCAGGCGGACTGGACACATCAGTCATCATGAAGTGGTTAAAAGAGAACTACGACTATGATGTAATTGCTGTCTGCTGCAACGCAGGTCAGAAAGAAGATTTTAAGGCAATTGAAGAAAAGGCTATCGCTACAGGCGCAATTAAAGCGATGAGCATCGACATCAGAGAGGAGTTCATTACAGATTACATCTGGCCTACTCTGAAAGCCGGCGCATCCTATGAGAACTATCTGCTCGGAACGGCCATGGCCAGACCGCTGATGGCGAAGAAACTCGTTGAGATCGCCCAGGAAGAGGGGGCGTTCTATATCGCCCACGGCTGCACAGGCAAAGGCAACGACCAGGTAAGATTCGAGGCGGCGATTCACTCTCTGGATCCTGCCATCAAGATCATCGCTCCTTGGAGAATGAAGGAGTGGGAGTTCGAATCCAGAGAAGACATGATTCAGTATTCCCATGACCACGGCATTCCAATCAGCCAGTCAAACGCCAAGATTTATTCAAGAGACGAGAACATATGGCACATCAGCCACGAGGGAGGAGAGCTCGAGAATCCGTGGAACGTACACTACGATTCCATCCACGTACTCAGCGTTCCGCCTGAACAGGCTCCCGATGAGGTCACATATGTGGACATAGATTTTGAAGACGGAATTCCTGTAGCTGTAGACGGCGAGAAGCTGGGACCTATCGAACTGCTTACAAAGCTCAATGAGCTGGGAAGCAAGAACGGCATCGGAACCATCGACATCGTCGAGAACAGACTAGTCGGAATGAAATCCAGAGGCGTGTATGAGACGCCGGGAGGAACTATTCTCTTTGCGGCACACGCGGGTCTCGAAGAGCTGATTCTCGACAGGGATACGGCTCACTACAAGAAGATCGTAGGAGAGAAATTCGCGGAACTGCTCTACACAGGGCTCTGGTTCACACCGCTCAGGGAAGCGATCTGCGCTTTTGTCGACAAGACGCAGGAGAACGTTACCGGAACTGTCAAGATGAAGCTGTACAAGGGCAGCGCAACCGTCGCCGCCAAGAAGGCGCCGTACTCGCTGTACAACGAAGAGTTCGCTACGTTCAGTAAGGACGAAGTCTACAACCAGTATGACGCGGAAGGTTTC
>CADAHK010000059.1 GCA_902787725.1 uncultured Eubacteriales bacterium
AAAAACAAATAGCCCCTTTTCTGCATATTTCGCGAAAAGGGGTTATTCTGCACTTTGCATCCTAATTATATGCTCTCTTTATATGCTCTCTGCAGTCGCTGCAATCCTAGAATCCCAGGTTGTCGTTGATCAGTATGACGTGCATGCGGTCAGGGATGCTGTTGTATCTCGTGGTGTTGAGGTTGCAGCAGACAGTGTTGCCAGGTGACATGCAGTCGCCGCACTTGCCGGTAATGGCGCAAGGCGTCTTCTTGCCGAGTCTGACGCAGTTCGGCGGACATGCGTCGCATCTTACTCTTTTATACGCGTCATGTACGTCCGCGGCGATCTTGTTGGCGCCGACGATGAAGATAACCTTGTCAGGTCCATAGATGATCGGCGCGAGTCTGTTGCCTGTACCGTCGATGTTGATAATCTCGCCGTCCAGTGTAATGGCGTTGGCGCTCGTCAGCATGAAGTCAGCTGAGAAGATAGCGCGCCTAACCTCGATGATTCTGTCAGGGTCTTTCTCGCTGTGAGGCTCGTAGCATGTGTAGTTTCTCTTGTGAAGTTCCTCGAACACTCCCAGCTCGTTCAGGGTCATGCTTCCGCCTCTTCCTACGGATGAACCTTCAGGCATCATCTCCAGAAGCATCCTGAGAGCTTCCTCGCCGTCCTCAGCGTAGTAGCCCTTTATGCCTCTCTTCTCGAGGCCCTTGATTACAGTCTCTATTCTGATCTTGTTCGCTTTCCTCATGTTCTCGTTTTTAATCACTGTTTCATCCTCCTACTAATTTATATCAACCACCGTTATTTACAAACTTCCACCGTTATCTACAAACTTCCGCGTTTCCGGGCCGCCGCATGCCTCATGCAAAATCAGTACGGCCTTTCATCGATCGCGTCTTTAAGAAACTCTGCCGCCGCTTCAATCCCTGCGCCTGCCGCCGCTTCGAGGCTCTCTGCTCCGCCGGCGCTTGCCGCTACGACCGCAGCGCTAAGAACGTCGCCCGCTCCCCTCGTCTCCGCGAAGGTGAGCTTTCTCTCCGGCTTTATTATGCCCGAGCAGGTTCCTTCCTTATAATAGAGGCCGCCTCCCTTGAGGGTGATGATCACTCTGTCGACCCCGCGCTCCTCGAACGCCTGGCCGGCTGCCATCAGCTGGTCCATGCCCAGAACCTGAAGTCCGCTCATGGCCTCTGCTTCCATGCGGCCCGGCAGAACGCAGTGGGCCTTCATGGCGGAATCGGCGAAACGCACGCCTCCCGCAATGGAACCCGGATCAAAGAATATCCTGCTTTTGCCTGAGTATTTCTCAGATATGTAGTCAAGGGTGCCCGCCGGGACTGTCCCGTCTACAAATATTATGTCCGCGGCGTCAAGTATCTCGGCGCTCCTGTCGATAACTTCCGGCGTAAGCTCATCCATGATGACGCTGCTTTCTCTCTGGAACTGCAGGTCGCCTATTATGTTGTGCATCTCCACAGAGACGGGCGTGCTGCCGCTGACGGTTTTCATGCCTGACACGTCTACTCCCGCCTGCTCCAGTTCGCACCTGGCGGTCAGGCCAAAGGCGTCATCGCCGATTACCGATACGAAGCAGACATCTTCTCCGTGCTCAGAAGCCAGCAGCCTTGCCACATTAAAAGCGCATCCGCTCGTCGTTACTCGGATATCCGTATTGTTGTCATCAACAACGGGATCATAACCTCCGAACTGGCCTGAACCAGCGCCGACCTCGCTCCAGTAGTTCTCGCTCGCCTGCTGGCGCATGGTGCGCTCGTAGTATTGGCTGAAGCCTTCGAGCTTCTGCCCGCCGGCGGTCATGTCCATCCCGCTGTCCGGATCTATGCCCGCCATGCGGAGAGCTTCCTCATCCTGTTTTTTCTGGAGTTCCACGTCTCGGGCAGGCGGCTTGAGCCTGATGTCGACTAAAAACGAAACTCCGCCGATTACTGCTATCACTCTACAAACACGCTCCCTCCGATGAATTCACGAATGATGGAGTTGTTAGGTACGTCCTTCTCATTCTCAATAGTCCTGAAGAACCTGAAGAAATCAAGCAGCCTGCGCGCCTCTCCGTACTCAGGCTGATCAGGAGTGATTTCCTCAAGCAAAGGCTCCGCGTACTTTTTCAGCAAACCTATTTCATAAGCCAGCGTCGAATTGAAGAGTACATCCGCCTCGTTGTTGTAAGGGAAGATGTTCGTGTCTTCCCCGCTCCTGACCTTCGGCCAGCCGTCTATTGTCGCTGCCGCGGAATGATTTCTGTATCTGTAATCCCTGACAAGCCTTCTCAGCATCCTGACGTCGGTGGTCGGGACTCTGTTGTGGATGTCCACGTTCAGCTGCGCGAGCGGGCTGATGTATATCTTGAACTTTGTATTATCCGGAATCTGCTCCGTGAGCTTGCCGTTCAGGGCGTGGATGCCTTCGATGACGATGAGCTGATCCTTGTCTATTCTCGTCAGACGCTTTCCGAAGACCTTTTCGCCTTTGATGAAGTCGAACTCAGGAATGTCAACTTCCTTGCCGTCGAGCAGATCGTTCATGTTGCTGCAGAAGAGATCAATGTCCACGGCGTTGAGGCTTTCGTAATCCTTTTCGCCGTTTTCATCTACTTCCATGTCGTCCCTGTTAACGAAGTAATCGTCAGTGCCCATGTAAATAGGCCTGAGTCCAATGACTCTCATCTGTATGCAGAGACGCTTCGCGAATGTCGTCTTGCCCGACGATGACGGTCCTGCGATGAGAATTATCCTGCTCTTCTTTTTCTTTATCTCGTCCGCAATCTCGGCGATTTTCTTCTCGTGGAGAGCCTCGGAGAGAAGTATCGTGTCCTTGGCCTCACCGTTGAAGATCAGATCGTTCATGTCCGTCAGGTGTCTGATGCCAAGCAGATGCAGCCACCTGTGCTCCTCGCTGAACGCTCCGTAAATCTTGCTGTCATCGACGTACTCCGGTATTTTGTCCGGACTGCTGTAGTAAGGATAACGGAGAAGGATTCCCTTATGGTACTTCTTGAGTTCGAACAGCTTGATGTATCCGGTTGACGGTACCATCGGTCCGAAGAAGTAGTTCACATAAGATTCCGGTCCGTCCGCAGCCGGAACGTCGATAGTGTAGAAGGCAGGCATGAAGTCCGGATCCTTGACCTCCTCAAGGAGCTTGACCTTTTCATCGTAATTGCCTTCCGCCCAGATCCGTATGCCTTCCTCTTTTGAAACGATGCTCTTCCTTATAGGAAGATCCATCTCCACAAGCTCGTGCATGCGGGCTTCGATTCTTTCGACTACTTCGTCCGTGAGCAGCTGCTGTATCTCGTCCTGAACCTTGTCCTGCTCTTTGCGGATAAGGCCCCTTACCGGTCTCACACGCGTAAAGAAACCCTTGTTGAGGGAATTGTCTATCTCCGCGTCAGCGCCCTGTATCCCAATCTGCCCGAATACCTCTCTGACGGCAATCAGGTATATAAAGGTCACTCCTCTCTGGTATGCGATATTAGCGCTCTGTGTCCTCATGTCCAGAAGCTTTACTGTATCGCCTTCGTTTAGTTTTGCCGTCAGCTCAACGTCTATTCCGTTGACCTTTGCCAGAAGTATGTCGTACTTGAATGGTCCCCGCTCTCTGACGAGCTCCTCCAGGGTCATTCCCTCTCTGATATTCAGTTTTTCGCCGTCCGGTGCGGCTTCTGTTATTAATTTGATATTCATGGCTTTAGTATAACATAATGTACAAAATAACAATAAAAAGTTCTTAACAAAAGCGCCAAAAGTGCTACAATGGAGGCGAAGAAAAAATGTTGTAAGGGGGAAACAATTATGGCATCTATCAAAGACATGATTCACGACATCGAGGAAGCATCAGAAGAGCTGCTGGTACCTAAGAAAGAAGATCATGTAGCAAAGGAACTGCTCAAGGATCTTCTCGACAGAGCTATGACTGAGGAAGAGATTCAGGAAATCGAAGACAAATACATCAAGCACTTTGAAGAAGACGAAATCCTCAAGATTATCCATGAATCCAAAATCGCGAAGGGATTCATAAAAGACTAACAGCGCAAAAGGCAAAAGACTGCAGACCGGCAAGGTCTGCAGTCTTTTCATTTTCTCTTCTGTACCTAGGCTTCGGATTCTTCAGCTTCCTCAGCATCTGCCGCGGCCGCTTCAGACCCGCCGGAGGCGAGAGCTTCGGATACGGCCTCAGCCGTGACCACCTGCTCACGGTCATCAGACCGTCTGCGTCTGATATTGGAGCGTCGCTTCCTCATAAGCTCCAGAATCCTTCTCATCTCTTCTTCTTTGATCGTGATTCCTCTGGACATCCTCTGATGAGACGGGTCCCACTCGCGGATATCGTACTTGGCGACGCCGCCGTTCCATCTGACGAGATTGAGCTCTTTCGCCCAGCCCGTTTCAACAGTGCTTATGATGCCGATCTCCTCGATAATCTCAAAGGTAACGTCCCTGTCATCATCGTATACTGCCATGATAATAATCTCCTTTCCAAACGCCCCTTATACGCAAATATACCGGTGTTTTGTGACAGGAATATATTACCATTGATTACAGTTTATGTCAACAACCTTTCTCGATAGCTTCTTTGATGAGCGGCGGTATCTTTCTGCACGCCGATTCAGGTATGGATGCTACTGATACGCGTATGCCCTTTGCAAGAGGCACGAGGAATATGTCCTGTTCCTCCAGCAGACGGCTGGCGGCGTCCGGATCGTCGCATGGAACGCTGACGAAGAAGCCCGCGTCGTACGGCACAATCTCAAGTCCGCACTCCTTTGCTGCCTCGCTGAAAGCCTTTCCGCGCGCGAGCAGCATGTTCCTGTAACCGGCTCTCTCTTCGTCGACCTTCGCGAGCAGCTCCGGATCGCTGTATATCCTTGACAGAATCACCTGCGCGATTTTTGCGCTGTTGGACCAGGATCCTCTGGACGAGAACTCGCAGACGCGTTTGAATTCATCAGCGATTTCCCGGGTCTTTGCCACGCAGATCATGGCTCCGCATCTGGCTCCGTATAGGGTGCAGGTCTTGCTCAGCGAATAAGCGACGATGCTGATGACGTTCTCAGGAAGCGTTCCCAGAAGAGGAAGGAACTTCCTGTACTCATCCTCATCCCCCGCAAAATCTATATACGCCGCGTCGACCAGCAGGGCGATGGCCTTGCCGCTCTCAGCGCATTCCTCTATGGTTTCGATTACCTTGCCCCAGTCGTCAAGCGTCAGTGAGTACCCGGTCGGATTGTGCGCCGGCGTATTCAGGATGATGACAAGACTCTCCTGCTTTTCCAGCAGTTCGGCTGCCTTTGCTGCAAAATCCTTCGCGTTGAATTTCCTGTCCGCGTCGAACAGTTCGAAGGTCGCGATCTTCCTGCCGATTTCTCCTGCGATCGTGTTGTACGGCGCCCAATGCCAGTCGCTGGTCAGCACCTGATCGCCCGGTTCCGAATAGTTGGATATGACGTTACGCAGCGAACCCGTTCCTCCCGGAGTCGCGACCGCCTCCAGATACCCATCCGGTACGTGATCGCCAAAGGCCGCTTTCTGCACTGCCTCCTTGAAAGGCTTCGTGCCGCCGATCGGTGCGTACTCCGCATAGTCTGTCGGGGCGAGCTGCCTGTACACCTCATCGACTGACTTCAGCACGATCAGTTTCCCCTCGTCATCGAGAAGGGCCCCGATCGTTCCGTTGATTACATTATCCCTGCCCTTTTCGGCGATGGCCGCCTTGGCTCTGTTTGAGATGCCGAAGATCTTGTCTTCACGCGGAATCTTCCTGCCGTTTGGTCTTGCTAAAATAAATTCAGTCACTTTGCTTCTCCTTGTCAACAACGACTCTCACGTAGTTAATGTTCTTGCCGGTCGCTCCGAACTTGTCCTCATATTCCGTAGTGGTTTCCTTCGCGGCGTACCGGCACTCATCACTGTGGAGAGATTTCGTGATTTCATCTATATGCAAAAGCTCACCGGTCTGAGCTATTTCCTCCAGCGTGAAGGCCATAAGGTCGTCGTTATCGGTTTTGAACTCGATGAATCCGCCGTCTCTGAGAGCCCATACATAGTCCAGAAGTCTCCTGTGGTAGGTCAGCCTGCGCTTCGCGTGGCGCGCCTTCGGCCACGGGTCGCAGAAGTTCAGATACAGTCCCGTCAGCTGATTCTCCCTGAACAAATCCGCCATGTTCTCCACAAAGCAGTTTATGAACTTCAGGTTTCCGAGATCCGCCGACACGCCCTCCATGCGCTCCGCGCCGGGGACGTTTTCGGGCCACTCAGCTTCGCCGCTAACGCACATGGCCTTTTCCGCGGCTCTTAGAATCACCGTCTCCTGACCTTCGATGGCCAGGTATTTGCTGTCAGGATCCGCGGCAGCCTTCTTGATTATGAACTGGCCTTTTCCGCAGCCGATCTCCACATAAAGATCTCCGGCTCCGCCGCAGAACTCATCCAGACTTCCGTCTTCTTTATTTACTAAATGCCCGCCGCAAGCGGCAAGTCTTTTATCAAGGTCTTTCGCCTTACGCTGTCTCATGATAATCTGCCTTCCGTATGCCAGTTATAATAACACTCTCTGCAGAACTATTAAAGCAAGAAAAGCGCAGAAGATAATTGAAGCGATAAGATCGCGTCTCGCGAACACCATGGCGTTCATCCTCGTCCGCTTCACATCGCCGCCGTAGCAGCGCGCCTCCATGGCCATGGCGAGATCCTGTGCGATTCTGAACGCGCTTATGAACAGCGGCACCAGAATCGGAATGAGAGCCTTCGCCCTTCTCAGAATATTGCCGCTCTCAAAGTCGGCTCCTCTCGCCTGCTGGGCTTTGATTATCTTATCCGTCTCCTCGAGGAGTGTCGGTATGAACCTCAGAGCTATGGTCATCATCATGGCCAGCTCGTGAGCGGGGAGTCCGATCTTCCTGAACGGAGACAGCAGCGCCTCGATTCCGTCCGTCAGCCCGATAGGCCTGGTCGTCAGCGTCAGCATGGACGAGCCGATGATCAGCAGCACGAGCCTTATTCCTACAAAGGCGGCCGTGCGCAGTCCTTCCCTGGTTATGTGCAGCACTCCGAACTGCCAAAGCACCTCGCCCCTCACCATGAATATGTTGACTATCAGGGTGAACGCGATGATTATCAGCACAGGTTTCAGGCCGCGCCATATGTACCTTCTCGGAACCTTTGAAATGATGATCACTGCTTCGAGGAACACAATGGCGACGATGAATCCGGAGAACTTGTTCACGACAAACAGCGCCACTATGTACAGCAGTGCCGCCAGAATCTTTACTCTCGGATCCAGCTTGTGGATCACGGAGTTGCCCGGATAGTATTGTCCCAGTGTGATATCTCTTATCATTTTCCAAACACCGCCGCTATGGCGTCCGCAGCCTGATCAACCGTCAGGCAGTCCTGAGGAAGATCCATTCCTTCCTTTCTCAGCCGCGATACTATCTCCGTCGCGTCAGGCAGAGCAAGCCCCATGGACTTCAGCTCTTCTTCCCGCGCGAAGACCTCGGCAGGCGTTCCGTTCATGGCAAGCCTGCCTTTGTGTATCACGAGAACCTGATCCGACATCCTGGCGATGTCGTTCATGTTGTGGGAAACGAATATTGTAATGTTGTGCTCTCTTACGTGTATGTCCTGTACCATGTTCAGAATGTCAAAGTGCGCCTTAGGATTAAGTCCCGCCGTCGGCTCGTCGAGCACCAGCACCTCCGGCTCCATGGCCAGTACGCCGGCGATG